>JBHEKZ010000092.1:0-4071 GCA_041859025.1 Melioribacteraceae bacterium
CAATACCGGCGCTGTTATTCCAAAGTTTAAATCTATTGGTGCTACTAAGATCTCAAACCCTAAGCAAGTTGTTATTACACTTGATCACGATATTCAAAATAAAAGCGAAAAGAATTTAGGGAAGTATAGAAAGATTGAAGAATTTGCAAAGCTTCATGGTGCAGATTTTTATCCGGCCGGACGAGGTATTGGTCATCAGGTTATGGTTGAGGAAGGGTATGCTTTCCCTGGAACATTCGTTGTTGCGTCAGATAGTCACTCGAACATGTATGGCGGAATTGGATGTCTTGGAACTCCTATTGTGAGGACAGATGCAGCTTCTATCTGGGCAACAGGCAAAACTTGGTGGCAAGTTCCACCCATTGCAAAAGTTGTATTAGCTGGAGAACTTAAAAAAGGTGTTACCGGGAAAGATGTTATAATTGCTCTTTGCGGTTTATTTAATAACGACGAAGTATTGAATCATGCTATCGAATTTACCGGCGATGGGATAAAGTATTTAAGTATAGACCAACGGTTAACAATTGCAAATATGACCACAGAGTGGGGCGTACTTGTAGGCTTGTTCCCTATTGATGAAGCTACAATCGACTGGCTTAAAATCAGAAATAGAAAACACAAAACAGTAAACGGTAATGAGTATGTTCATCCTAGAATAAATGATGCGTCAATTCAAGCATTGGCAGAAAACAATCATTTGCTAAAAGCAGATGATGACGCTTTCTATGCAAAAGAGATATCAATTGATCTCAGTACAATATCCCCGTTTGTTTCCGGACCTAACTCTGTCAAGAAGATTTCTTCTGTTAGTGAATTGCAGAAAAAGAATATTAAAATCAATAAAGCTTACTTAGTTTCATGCGTCAATTCAAGGGTAGACGATATTGCAGAAGCTGCTTCGATTGCAAAAGGTAAAAGGTTTGCTGAGCACGTAAAATTTTATCTAGGCGCAGCTTCTAGCGAAGTTCAAAAAGAAAGTGAAGCTCGTAGAGATTGACAAACGCTTATTGATGCGGGCGCTATTCCAATTTCTCCCGGGTGCGGACCATGTATTGGCTTAGGAATTGGTTTGCTTGAAGATGGTGAAGTTGGAATCTCGGCTACGAACAGAAACTTCAAAGGGAGAATGGGTTCGCCAAATGCACAAGCATATCTTGCCTCACCCGCTGTTGTGGCTTCATCAGCCGTTGCAGGTTATATAAAGTATGATTGGGAAACTCCAAGTGATAAGGTTAATTCTGCACTAACTACTGACAATAAGAAAGATACTGCTAAAACAAGGAGTATCAGTTTAACCGAAAACTTCCCCGCACAGATTTACGGCGAAGTAATCTATTGTTACCAAGACAACTTAAATACAGATGGGATTTATCCGGGCAAATACACTTACAATGATGATATCACTCCAACGGAACAAGCTAAAGTTGTGATGGAGAATTACGATCCGGAATTTTCCAGGATAGTTACTGACGGGAATATTTTAGTCGGCGGTTTTAATTTTGGCACCGGCAGTTCTCGCGAACAGGCTGCTACAGCGCTAAAATATAGCGGGATTAAATTAGTAATTGCTGGTTCATTTAATGAGACTTATAAACGCAACGCACTTAACAATGGCCTGCTCGTTATTGAATGTCCAGAGCTTGTAAACTACTTGAAATCGAAATTTGGGGAAGATCATTTAACTGTGAAGACAAAACTTCCGATTACTGTGAATTTTTTGGATTCGACAATTAAAACTATAGACAGACTCTTTACAATCAGTCCAATTGGACCAGCGGCTCAAGAATTAATAGTTGAAGATGGATTAGAAAATTGGGTGAAAAATAGAATTAGGAATTAATCTAGTATTGCCTCAATTTGATTAAACCGCCTCCTCTTGTTCCGACATAAACACTTCCGCCGAAATCTGACGAAGCGGCGCCCATAATGTCTAAAGGAAAATCATAATTAGCTTTTGTATATAAGAAAGGAATACCAAAAGTATTAATCTTACCTAGTCCAAATTTTGTACTCACCCACTTATTATTATTTCTATCTGTATATAAATGAGTTGTAAACTGTGTTGCTATTAACGGATCGGAAAATACCTTCCAAGTGCCATCTAAATATGCAACACCGCCGTCGTAAAGAACCGCAGTACCACTATTATCCAACTCACGTAAAAAACCAACCCAGATTTTTCCGCTAGCGTCATAAGTAATAGCATTAATTGCTCTGCCAATCCTGCTTGGTAATTTCATGCTAGATATTTCTATGAATGACCAGGAACTTCCATTGTAAATACTAAGTCCCCCGTTACGAGAAATCCAGATTTTTTTATTAATGTCAGTCGTTATAGAATAAATGTAACTATCGAATCCCAAATCACTGCTTGTATATTTTTTCCATGAACCATTATCAAAACAAGTAAGTCCATAAAAAGTACCAATCCAGATTTTTCCATCCATATCTTTCTTAATGGCAGTCACATTTTTAAAAGTGAGATTTTCTGAAAGATCGATAAACCCAGTTCCATTAAACATCATCAGTCCATCACCAAAACCTATCCAAACATTATTGTTTTTATCAATCTCAAGACAAGTAATGTTGTTGGCTCTCAAATTGGAATTTGATTGGTTATAATGTCTCCAATTTTTTCCATCGAATCTAAATAATCCCTCATCGTCAGTCCCAATCCACTTAACATCATTTGAGTCAACCGCAACCGCGCTGACATACTCCGAAGTTAGCGGAGAATTTTTTTTATTAAAGATTACCCGTTTTGTCGTGTCATCCAAAAAGATATAGCAAGTGTTTAGCTTACCTCCAATAATTGGCATAGTAACACTATCGGATCGGTGCATAGGATAGGTGAATTTTATTTTGTGCATTCCAGGTATCATTCCGGTTAGGGTAAAAGGTGTAATCTTGTTAATCGCCTTATCGTCTAAGTAAATATTCGATTTAGGCGGATAAGAAACACATTCAAGTCTACCCATATGCCCCGGGTTCAAGAAATGATCAATTCGAAGTAAATTTTGAGAACCGCTGTTTAACGAGACTACAACCGAAGTGTCTATGTAAAACGGATGTTTCAGTGTAACCTTATGTTCTCCATCTGGAAGCCATTTAATTGTATCTGGGGTTAAGAAACCGGAATTGCGTCCATCAAAATAAATTGAAGCACCTGAAGGATTGCTCTCAACGTACAAACGGTTGTTTATTGGTACTGGACCATCATCGCCCGGGAAAACTACTTTCTCGCAAGATGTAAACAAAACAAAAAATATAAAGCATAAGGAAAAAACGCTGAAGTATTTTATAATTTGTTTCATTAATAAACCTGGAAATTCCGGAAGAGTTTAGCTATGAGTATTCTTTGTACTATGATACTAAAAACTTCCTTGTCTGAATTTGGAAAGTCCGCCGCCTAATGTAGTAACATATAAATCGCCAATCTTATCTAGTGCGGCGGCATTTGTATAACTAGTCTGAAGTTTTGCGTTAACTTTAGTAAATATAGAAGCCGAATTAAGATTATTAAATCTTCCTAATCCAAACTTAGTTGCAACCCATTTGTTATTATTTCTGTCAGCGTTTAACGATATAATATATTGAGTGCTTATTTGAGGCACTGAAATTATTTTCCAATTTGTTCCATCAAATCGAGAAAGTCCCCCTTCGGATTTGATTATTCCTACTTGCAGCTCCTCCCTCATATGTGCTGCCCAAATCATTCCATCTTGGTCGCAAATAACAGATAGTATCACGTCGCCAATTCTTGTTCCAATTCCCATATTCGACATATTCCACTTTTGCCATAAAGTACCATTGTAAACAGCAATACCATCTCCGTTTGTTGATGCCCAAATTCTATTTAGTTTGTCAACAGTAAGTGAATATATTAGATCGTTATGCAGCCCGGAATTGCTTTTCGTAAAAGACTGCCAAGAATTACCATCAAATTTTAGAAGTCCGCCGAATGATGCTATCCATACGGCTCCATTCTTATCCCCAACAATACTAGTAACGAATTTGTTTTTTAATTGACTCGAATAGTCGACAAAGGTTTTCCCGTTAAAAGTAAATAGT
>JBHEKZ010000125.1:0-11166 GCA_041859025.1 Melioribacteraceae bacterium
GGATGTCCTCCAATTTGTTCCAGCTCATGTAATTTCCATTGCTCACTCATAATATCTCCAAAATTAATAGACAAAAAAAATCCCTCTTCTGTTCTGAAGAGGGATTATAAACTGCTTTACTTATTATTCGGAAACTTCAAAATCACCGGTTTCACGTTTCGATTGCCATACTGCCCAAGCAATTGCACCAACACAAATTACCGAAGCAATAATACCAACAACCATTGAACCGGACTTTGGAGCTACAAGACCGAAATTCAAAATTAATCCTAAGGTTAATAAGCTAACCATGTTCATAACTTTTATCAAAGGATTGATAGCAGGTCCGGCTGTATCTTTTAACGGATCGCCAACAGTATCGCCGGTAACAGCAGCTTTGTGAGCTTCTGAACCTTTACCGCCGTAAATACCATCTTCAATCATTTTCTTTGCGTTATCCCATGCACCGCCGGCATTTGCCATAAATACTGCAAGCAATTGTCCAACGAGAATCATTCCTGCTAAGAATCCGCCAAGTGCGTATGGTCCTAATAAGAAACCAACTAACATTGGAGTCATAATAGCTAAGATTCCAGGTCCTACTAATTCTTTTTGAGCAGTTACAGTACAGATATCAACTACGCGTCCGTAGTCTGGTTTCTTTGTACCGGCCCAAATTTCTTTATCGCGGAACTGAACGCGGCATTCTTGAACTATATAATAAGCTGCGCGTCCTACCGCTCTAATTAACATAGAGCTGAATAAGAATGGAACAGCGCCGCCGATTAAGAATCCGATAAATACTACCGGATTAGCAACTGTAAGCTTTCCGGCTTCTTCTAAATACTGTGTAACAGTTAAGAGATTAATTTTATCTTCACTTCCAACTGCAATAATCGCAATGAAACTTGAGAACAACGATACCGCAGCAATAACTGCAGAACCGATCGCAATTCCTTTTGTTTCTGCTTTTGTTGTATTGCCTACTGCATCAAGATCTGCTAAGATTTGACGGGCGCGTTTGTATGAACCTGGAGCTTCTTTTTCCATTTCATCTTTATCGTAACCCATTTCGCCAATACCATTAGCGTTATCAGCTACCGGTCCAAATACGTCCATAGAAATAGTATTACCGGTTAATGTTAACATACCAATACCAGTCATAGCTACACCGTAAGCAATAAAGAGAGGCGGTGTTCCGGCATAAGTAAGAACTGATAAAAAGATTGCAACTGCAATAACTAAAATCATAGCAACTGTGCTTTCATATCCAACTGCAAAACCTTGAATGATGTTTGTTGCGTGACCGGTTGTACAAGCTTTTGTTAAGCTTTTTACCGGTGCGTGACTTGTGTGTGTATAGTAGCTTGTTACTTTATTCAAGCCTACAGCTAAGAACACACCAATTAAACATGTTATAGCAGGACGAAGATCTAAGCCTTCAATACCAAAGTTTGCAAACCAAGGTAAGCTCATAGGATCAACTGCCCAGTAACCTAGTTTCTTAAGTCCTTCTAATTTTTCTACACCAAAATATTCCGGTGTAAAGTGTAAGTAGCCAAAACCAAGTACAAAGAATCCGATAACGGAAATAACCGATCCGATCCAGAAACCTCTGTGAACACTTTTCAAAGCTGTGTCAGATGTATCGTTGGCACCGGCTTTTACTGTGTATGTGGAAATAATTGAACCAAGAACACCAATACCGCGAACTAACAATGGGAAGATAACTCCCTTGTGTCCGAATGTTGACATACCGAGGATCATTGCAGCTACAATTGTAACTTCATAGCTTTCAAAGATATCTGCAGCCATACCTGCACAGTCACCTACGTTATCACCTACGTTATCGGCAATAGTAGCGGCGTTGCGTGGATCATCTTCAGGAATATCTTTTTCAATTTTACCTACTAAGTCAGCTCCTACGTCGGCAGCTTTTGTATAGATACCGCCGCCAACTCTCATGAATAATGCTAATAATGTTCCGCCGAATCCGAATCCTAATAATGCTTCGTAAGCTAAATCGCCAAACAATAAGAAAATCAAAGTTCCGCCTAGAAGACCAAGACCGTCAGTCAACATACCGGTAATAGTTCCGGTTCTGTAACCTAACTGCATTGCTTCTCCGTAGCTTCTTTTAGCAGCGGTAGCAACTTTCAAGTTGCCAATAGTTGCCAAACGCATTCCAACAAAACCTACCAGCCAGCTGAATATTGAACCGATCAAGAAAGCTCCTGAACGTCCCCATCTAAATGCTGATTCTGCACCGGTATAGGTTATGAAAAGAAGAACAGTAATAATTATAATGAGTGGACCGATTTTTTTGAATTGCGCAGCTAAATAAGCATTAGCGCCTTCGCGTACAGCAGCTGCAATTTCTTGCATTTTCTTTGTGCCGCTGTCTGCTGCAGTTACTTGTTTAACTAATAATAGTGCGTATAACAATCCGGCAACTGCAATACCGAGAACTGTTAAGAGAGCTCCAATTTCAAGTGGAGTGTACTTTGGATCTGAGAATAGTGAGAATGGTACAAACTGATGAGCAGATTCTGCTACATCTGTAGCACCTTGAGAGGGCAACCACAAGAATCCGGCAGCAAATAGGAACATCATAAACACAAGATTTCCCATTCTCACGGCTTTCGAGCGGAAGATTTGTTTCAGTTTTTTCATAGTTAACCCATTTATTTGATGAATGATGTTATTGGATTAAACAGATTTTGTGATTCAGCCAAAAGCCAAACGCTTTTCCCTACATCTGGCTTATCTAACTCTGCTAAATCAAAGAATGAAACTATAGATGATTTTCCAATTGATATGATCTGTAGAAAATACCGACCATTATTGAGAATAAATCATATTTCGGATACAAATGTATAATTTCTGTAGCCTAATTTCAAAAGTTGATCAAATTTAGCAAAATAGTGCTGTTTCTATTTCAATCTAACACCTACAATCGGTTTAAGCAATAAGAATTTTTGCTTTGATGGACTTCATTATCCAGTGCAATTTCATCTTCCTTATGAAATAAAAAAAATTTTTAAAAGAAATTTGTTCAAAATGAATTTTTCTTACCGCATGCTTGTTATTCAATTGTAACAAGGTTAAAAAAGGAAACAAAATGAGTGAACAAGTAAGCATACAGTCGGAAATAGATATTACAGAAAAAGCTGTTAAGCAGGTAAAAAGAATTAAGGAAGAGAACAACATTCCGGAAGAACACGGATTAAGAATTGGTGTTAAGGGTGGCGGATGTTCCGGTTTAACATACCAAATGGGTTTCGACGGTGAAGTAAAAGACAGCGATACTGTGATTGAAAAAGAGGGCTTAAAATTAATTGTTGATGGAAAGAGCTTATTTTATTTAGCGGGAACCGTACTTGATTTTAGCGACGGCTTGAATGGTAAAGGATTCGTATTTAATAATCCCAACGCAACTAAAACTTGCGGCTGCGGCGAATCTTTCGGAGTATAAATGAAACGAAGAAACTTTCTTACATCACTTGGAATTCTGGCTGCTGCCGGAAGCGCAACAAAAATTGAAGCGATAACAAATCAAATAAATAAAAAAATAATAGGGAGTAACTTAATAATGAGCAAATTTGAATTAGCACCGTTACCATACGCACACAATGCTTTAGAACCATACGTAGACGCGCAGACTATGGAAATACATCATGGAAAACATCATGCTGCTTATGTAGCCAATTTAAACAAGGCTGTTGAAGGCAACGCAGAACTTGAAGGAAAATCTTTGGAAGAATTATTCAAGAATATTTCCAAAGCTCCGGTAGCAGTAAGAAATAATGGAGGCGGACATTATAATCACACTATGTTCTGGAATATAATGGGACCAAACAAAGGCGGTAAGCCATCAGGCGCATTAGCTGATGCAATTAATGCTGCTTTTGGTTCTTTTGAAAAATTCCAGGAAACATTTAATACTGCGGCAACAACACGCTTTGGTTCAGGTTGGGCTTGGTTAAGCGTCAGCGACGGTAAATTGGTTGTTTCATCTACACCAAATCAAGATAATCCATTGATGGATGTTGCGGATGTAAAAGGTTTTCCAATTCTTGGTTTAGATGTTTGGGAACATGCTTATTATCTTAAGTATCAAAACCGCAGACCTGAATACATTACCAATTGGTGGAATGTAATTGACTGGGATGCAGTTGCAAAAAGATTTGCTGATGCAAAGTAATTGCTTTTTTGGATCTTCTAATTTTTAAAATAAAAAACCCTGATCTTGCTCAGGGTTTTTTATTTGTCTAAATACTAAAGACTAACTACTAAATACTATTTTAGAGCGTTGTTCCAGTAAATTTCAATCTGTTCATTGCTCTAGCCAAAGCGCCTTCAGCTCTCATCGCGTCAACATCTTTTCCTCTATTAGCCAATCTTTCTTTAGCTCTATCATAAGCTTGCTTTGCGCGGTTAATATCAATTTCTTCTTTACTTTCCAAACTATCGGCAAGAAGCAGAATTTTATTTTCAGTTACTTCAACTGTTCCGCCGCTTGTAGCAAATTCAATTTCTTTACCTTCTAAGTCTTCCAGTTTAATCTTGCCGATCTCGAAAGTACTTAACAGCGGCGCGTGGTTGAATAATACTTGAAAACTTCCGGCAGTACCGGGAACAGTAATTGATTTTACTTTTCCGCTAAATGCTTGTTTAGAAGGTGTAATTATTTCAAGATTGAGTTCTTTCATAATTAGGCTTCTGCATTCATCTTTTTAGCTTTTTCAACTGCTTCTTCAATTACACCAACATACATAAATGCTTGTTCAGGGAGATCATCATGCTTACCATCAAGAATTTCTTTGAAGCTTCTGATAGTATCTTCCAGCTTAACATATTTACCCGGGAATCCTGTGAACTGTTCTGCAACACTGAATGGCTGACTTAAGAATCTTTGTAGTCTTTTTGCACGGCGAACAATGATCTTATCATCTTCAGAAAGTTCATCCATACCAAGAATGTTTATGATGTCTTGCAAATCTTTATATGCTTGTAAAATTTCTTTTACACGTTTAGCAACAGAATAGTGTTCTTCACCAACTATATCCGGCTGAAGAATTCTTGATGTAGAATCGAGAGGATCCACCGCAGGATAAATACCAAGCTCTGATATTTGACGGCTTAATACTGTAGTAGCATCTAAGTGAGAGAATGCTGTAGCCGGAGCCGGATCTGTTAAATCGTCCGCCGGTACGTAGATAGCTTGTACTGAAGTAATAGAACCTTTATCGGTAGAAGTAATACGTTCTTGGAGTTCACCCATTTCAGTTGCTAAGTTTGGCTGATAACCCACAGCGGAAGGCATACGGCCTAACAATGCGGATACTTCCGAACCGGCTTGTGTAAAACGAAAAATATTATCGATGAACAACAATACATCTCTTCCCTCTTCTTCGCGGAAATATTCTGCAATAGTTAATCCTGTAAGACCTACACGAAGACGAGCTCCCGGAGGTTCATTCATTTGACCAAACACCAAAGCAGTCTTACTTAATACGCCGCTCTCTTTCATTTCCAGCCAAAGATCATTTCCTTCGCGGGTTCTTTCGCCTACACCGGCAAATACAGAATAACCGCCATGCTGCTTAGCAATATTGTGAATCAATTCTTGAATAATTACAGTCTTACCAACACCGGCACCGCCGAATAAACCGGTCTTACCGCCTTTTGTGTAAGGTTCTAACAAATCGATAACCTTAATACCGGTTTCAAACATTTCTTGCTTAGTTGTAAGATTATCAAACTTAGGAGCGTGACGGTGAATTGGATAACGTTTTGCAGTCTTAATATCAGTTCCAAGCCCATCTATACCGTCGCCAATAACATTTATCAAACGGCCTAATGTTTCCGGTCCAACTGGAACAGAAATCGGCTGACCGGTATCAATTGCTTTCATTCCGCGAACAAGACCATCGGTAGAATCCATAGCAACAGTACGAACACGGTTTTCGCCTAAGTGCTGCTGAGCTTCAACTATAAGAATTTCGTCTTGTCCTTCTACATTTTTTCTAGGAATTTGAATTGAATTATAAATTTTGGGGAGGTTTCCGTCCGGAAAATCAATATCAACAACGGGTCCAATTACCTGAACAATTACACCTTCGTTTGAAGCCATTTTTATTCCTTTTATTTCAAAATTAAGTGCGTAAAATTAGGAAAGATGGAAGTTAATTCCAAAGAATGAAAGTGTACATAATAAAAAAGCCGCAGTTTATTTCTGCGGCTTTTATGCATTTTTCGAAATATTTAAGCTGTAACCCCGGCTTTTTCAGCCAGTTCCATTCCCTTTTCTATTGCTTCTTTGTTCAAAGGAATCAGATGATGATATCTTTCCGGCAATACTTTTTCTAATCCTTTAATTGCGCTTTCTAGTTTTATGATTGGCTTTTTCTTTAGCAGCGATCCAAGAACAATCATGTTCATAATCTTGATATTCTTCATCTTTGCCGCTTCGTTAGAAGCCTCAATCGGCAGCACTTCGATATCGGTTCTTGTAGGAGGATTTATAATTGTACTGGCTTCATAAATCAGTAGTCCGCCCGGTTTTACCGCGCTTTCAAATTTATCGAGTGATGGTTGGTTCAAAGCGATTACAGTATCAAATTTAGTGAGTATTGGCGAACTGATTTTTTCATCGCTAATAATTGCTATACAGTTTGCAGTACCGCCTCGCATTTCCGGTCCGTAAGATGGCATCCAGCTAACTTCTTTGTCTTCCATTACTCCGCTGTAGCAAAGTATTTGTCCCATCGAAAGAACACCTTGTCCGCCAAATCCGGCAATAATAATTTCTTCAGTCATTGTTATCTCCTAATCAGTTAGATGGTTTTTTAATATCGCCTAGTGGATAATAAGGAAGCATGTTCTCTTCCAGCCATTTATTTGATTGAACCGGAGTCATTTTCCAGTTCGAAGGACAATTCGTGACTATCTCAACAAAACAAAGTCCCTTATTCAGTTTTTGATATTCGAAGCTCTTTTTAATTGCTGCCTTTGCTTTGCGGACATTTACCGGAGAGTTAACTGCTGTTCTAGTTACAAAATAAGTTCCGGGAAGCTGAGCAACTAATTCAGTAATCTTTAAAGGGTTACCCATTGTAGCTACATCTCTGCCAAAAGGTGATGTAGTAGATTTCATCCCTGGCAAAGTTGTTGGGGCCATTTGTCCTCCGGTCATCCCATAAATACCATTGTTAATAAATATGATGAGAATATTTTCTCCGCGGTTACATGCATGAATTGTTTCGCCCGTTCCAATCGCGGCTAAATCTCCGTCACCTTGATATGAGAAAACATATTTATCCGGAAGTACGCGTTTAATCCCTGTAGCAACTGCAGCTGCTCTACCGTGTGCAGCGCCGTTCATATCAATATTCAAATAATTATATGCAAGTACAGAACATCCAACAGGAGCTACACCAACTGTATCTTTCTGAATATCTAATTCGTCTATTACTTCAGCTATAATTCTGTGAGCAACACCATGTCCGCAGCCGGGACAGTAATGCATCGTAGCGTCAGTAAGAGTTTCAGGTTTTTCGTAAACTAAATTTTCTTTTGTACAAACACTTTCTTCAGCAATCATTTGCTCAAAGTGTAAGTCATCTTCTGCTGTCATAGTTTTTTCGTTCATACCAATTCTCCTACCAATTTTTCTTCAAGTTTAGCAAGAATTTCTTCCGGAGATGGAATAATTCCACCCTGTCTTCCATGAAATTCTACCGGTTTTTTCCCGTTTACACCGAGACGAACATCTTCAACCATTTGCCCGGCATTCATCTCAACACTCATAAATCCTTTAACATTATCAGCCAATTTATTTAGATCGGCATAAGGGAAAGGATAAAGTGTAACAGGTCTAAAAACACCAACTTTAATTCCCTTTTCAGCGGCTAAGTGAGCGGCTTTTTGGCAGATGCGTGCAACCAATCCATAAGCTACCAAAACAAAATCCGCATCTTCGCAATCAATCATTTCGGAACGAACAAGTTCATTTTCTATTTGTCTGTATTTTGCTTGAAGTCTCTGGTTCCATTTTTCCATAACATCGGCTTGCAGTGAAAGTGTATAGATTATATTTCTTTCTCTGTCAGCCGGTTTTCCGGTGCTTCCCCAAGATTCATACTCTGTCTTTCTTGGTTTCTGTTCTGGCAAAAGGACTTTCTCCATCATTTGTCCAAGCGCTCCGTCTGTTAAAATCATAACCGGATTGCGATACTTGAAAGCAAGGTCAAAGCCTTCGCCAACAAAATCTACCATCTCTTGAACAGTTGATGGCGCGAGTGTGATTACTTTGTAATCACCATGTCCGCCCCCCTTTACTGCTTGAAAATAATCTGCTTGTCCAGGCTGAATTGTTCCTAATCCCGGACCGCCTCTTTGCACATTTACAAGTAAGCAAGGCACTTCAGCGCAGGCGATGTAAGAAATTCCTTCTTGCATCAAGCTCATTCCGGGGCTTGAAGAAGAAGTCATAACTCTTTTTCCGGTTCCAGCAGCGCCGTAAACCATATTGATTGATGCAACTTCGCTTTCAGCTTGGAGAACAACCATTCCTGTTCTCGCAGTAGCCTCATTGCTAAGATATTCTAAAACTTCCGATTGGGGAGTTATCGGATAACCAAAGTAAGCATCACAGCCGGCAAGTATAGCGGCTTCAGCCAATGCTTCATTTCCCTTCATTAATTTTAATTCTTTTTTCATGAGTTCACCGTTACTGTTATATCGCCGGTTACATTTGTAATTGTAGCAACTTGTTCTTTTTTCTTTTCGCTTTTCCGGTAAACTTTAATAATACCATCCGGACAAACCATTGCACAATTTGTACACCCCGTACAGTTATCTTCAATTTTGACTATGTAATGATAGCCTTTTGAATTGAGTTTGCGCGATAACTCCAACGATTCTTGCGGGCATGCGGCAGCGCAAAGTTCACATCCTTTGCATTTGTCGATATCAATTATGATATCCCCTTTCACTTTAGCCATTAAGACCTCTCTGGTTTAAAACCAAAAAGGTTATAGCAAGAGCCATAACCTTTATTCGGTTGAAATTTGTATTAAGTAGAATTTGAGCGATGATTTTAAGCATCGTTTTTCCTTATTAGTGATTAACCCATTAAAAACAACGTGCCAATCTATTCGTCCCAATTCTTAAATCAGTGATGAAAAAATAGTGATTATTTGCTAAAAACCAAGACGCTTTTCTTAAACGAAAAGAGTACCTAAAAGATAGGCGCTCGGATTTTCAGAAATGAGAATTATAAAAGAATTGTGAGAATGTGACACTGTGATCTCTCATCGCTAAGATCGATTGTTTTATTAACAATTTGAAAATTTCATTGTTTTCTGGTGATATTTGCATTGTAAAAGTATAAAACAAACCCTTTTCCCAAGACAATGTAATGCAGGTTTTAGAGTTAGTAAAAAAGAATATAGGCGGCATTTTTCTGATTGCCTTTTTAATTCTGGTCGAAAATATTGCTTGGATTATAGAGCCAACTTTATTCGGAAATTTAATTGATGCATTTATCGCAAAGGCTTCTAATAATACTTCGTGGAAAAGTTTAGCGCATATACTTCCTTTACTGCTTTGGATTGGAGCTTACTTACTAAACTCCGGTTCAGGTACGCTTAGGAGAAGTTTAGAACCGAAAATATTTCAGAAGATTTATGTTTATATAGTTACACACATATTACTGATAGCAAAAAGACAAAATTTAGATGTCTCAACAGCAGCAGCAAGGGCTCAGCTTTCTCAAGAATATGTAACATTTATGCAGTATCGGATGCCGGAAATTGCAGAACAGACAATTTCTATAGCCGGAGCAATTTTTGCATTAACCTTTTTTGATTACAGAATTTCTCTTACTTGTTTACTTATTTCAATTCCATTATTAATCCTTAGCAATGTTTACAGCAAGCACGTGTCTGTCCTGCAGACCGAGCTCCACGATAATTATGAAAATGTTTATAATGTTATGGCAACGAGTGAAATTGAGCAAGTAAAAAATGTATTCTCTAAGAACGCGCAAATTCAAACGAAAATTGCTCGCTGGGGCTCGATGAATTTTGGAATTATGAGGTTAGTCTTGCTGGGAATTTTTTTGGCTGTATTATTTATTGCTATCGACCTAGATAATTTCAGCACTGGGAATATTTATTCAATTGTTTCTTACTTATGGACATTTGTTACTTCAGTCGAATACATTCCGGAATTAATGGAAAGCAGAACATCGCTATTAGATCTTTCGCACAGATTAAAGAGTGACGGCTGACTTAAACTAATTCTGCATGTTTATCCGCGTGATACGAACTCCTAACCAGCGGAGAAGATTCAACAGCTTTCAATCCAATCTGCAATCCAAAATCTTTGTAGGATTTAAACTCTTCCAGAGTAACATAGCGCTGAACCGGAAGATGGTTTTTTGTAGGCTGAAGGTATTGACCGATCGTCATTATATCGCAGCCGGCATTGTAAAGGTCTTGAATCAATTCAAAAACCTCCTCCTGCGTTTCTCCAATACCAACCATAATTCCGCTTTTTGTTCTTAATCCGTTTTCTTTGAACCAGTTTATTACATCGAGACTTCTTTCATATTTTGCTTGAGGACGAACGGCATGGTACAATCTCTTCACTGTTTCCAGATTATGATTTAAAATATCGGGCGGATTGTTCATTATAATTTTGAAGGAATCTTCTTCACCTTTGAAGTCAGGAATCAAAATCTCGATGGTTGTATCGGGCATTTTTTCTTTGATCAAACGGACGCTTTCGCTAAAGATAATTGCGCCGCCATCTTTTAATTCATCTCGGTTTACGGATGTGATAACAACATGCTTTAATCCTAATGCCTCAACAGATTCCGCAACGCGGCGCGGCTCATCTAATCAAGTTCGTTCGGCAAGCCAAGTTTTACATTGCAGAAACCGCAGGAACGGGTGCAAGTGTCGCCAAGTATCATAAATGTTGCCGTTTTTCTGTTCCAGCATTCGGCAAGATTAGGACATTTAGCTTCTTCGCAAACTGTGTTCAGTTTGCTCTTTCGCATCAGCTCGTATACTTCTTTGTAATTATGTCCGGTAGGAAGTCTTACTTTTAACCAATCGGGGCGCTTTCCCAACTCTTCTCTATTCTGTTCCGTAGCTTCTTTAAATGCTTTCTGAT
>JBHEKZ010000549.1:0-9848 GCA_041859025.1 Melioribacteraceae bacterium
TGGGGAAGCAGCAATTGCAGAACATGATTCTGCCGAAACTATTATTCTCGGTTTAGGAATATTAATATTTCTATCGGTTCTTGGATTTGCATTTGCAATTTCTAAAAGCATTGTAAGTCCCGTCATAAGAGTAAAAGACAAATTAGCTGAACTTGAATCGCATCTTATTACAAATCTAGAAAATGGATTGCTCTCTCTTTCTAAAGGTGACTTATCCTACAAAGTTGACAAATCTACTTTACTTCTAAATCTTGATTCCAAAGATGAAATCGGTGAGATGGGAAGATCGTTCGATTCAATGTTGAGCAAAACACAACATGGTGTTGATGCTTACGAGGTTGTCCGATCAAAAATAACTTTGCTCTCTGATGAACTTAACAAATTAATTGAAGATGCTAAAAATGGACTGCTTGATAACCGCGGAGATGTTCAAAAATTTGAAGGAGCATACAGAGGTCTAATTGCAGGACTAAACCAAGTACTTGATGCGGTAATTATACCTGTACAGGAAGGAACAAAAGTACTGGGAGTTATGGCTACTGGAGATTTCTCCAAACGAATTACCTCAGAATACAAAGGTCAGCACAGATTAATTAAAGATAGTGTTAATCAACTAGGCGAATCTGTTGGAAGAATAATAACAGATGTTACCGATGCAGTACAGGCAACAGCCAGCGCTAGCAATCAAATTTCCAGCAGTACAGAAGAATTGGCTGCGGGTTCTCAAGAACAAAGTGCTCAAACCAGCGAAATTGCCAGCGCTGTAAATCAAATGTCTGCTACTATAATTGAAACTACCAGACATGCTGGAGAAGCTTCGCAAACTGCAAAAGAAGCTGGCCTAATTGCTAATGAAGGTGGAAAAGCAGTTGAAGATACTATTACCGGTATGGGAAGAATTGCCAGCGTTGTTACACGTGCTGCAGATGTTGTCCAGGAATTGGGAAAAGGCAGTGAACAGATTGGTGAAATAGCTCAAGTTATAGATGACATTGCAGACCAGACAAACTTACTAGCATTGAATGCCGCTATTGAAGCAGCACGTGCCGGTGAACAAGGAAGAGGATTTGCTGTGGTTGCTGATGAAGTTAGAAAACTTGCCGAAAGAACAACTAAAGCAACTAAAGAAATTGCTGCTATGATTAAACGCATACAGAATGATACTAAAGAAGCAGTTGTATCTATGAACGAAGGGACGAGGGAAGTTGAGGTAGGCAGGGAATTAGCAGAAAAGGCCGGAAATTCTTTGCGGCAAATAATTGGAATAACTGATCGAGTAGTAGACAGTATCACACAAGTAGCGGCTGCTAGCGAAGAGCAATCTTCTGCAGCAGAACAAATTTCTAAGAATATTGAAGCGATCAGCAATGTCACTCATGAATCAGCATCCGGAACACAGCAAATTGCACGCGCTGCGGAAGATCTGAACAGGTTGACAGACAACCTGCAAAATCTTGTTTCTCAATTTAAAATAGATTCTTATTCAAACGGAATTAGAGAAAGTAAACGATTAACATCAACTAAAGCATTAGCGTTTAACTAATACCTAACTTAGTGACGCAACCTCAAATCCGCCGCTTAACTAGCGGCGGATTTTTTTTGCTGAAAAGATTTGGAATAAGTAGTAGCCAAAATCACAACGTGAAGTTGTTAGATCTTTTGATTAAAAAACTATGTTGTCAACAGCCATCTATGTCCGCTTACAACTCAATAGTCCCACTCGCATCATTTAAGTCAATAAGCAAGCGTTTCCCTACGATTATGCATATAGAATTGAGATGTATTAACACTTAGGGACTCTGCCACATGCAGAGAAATTGAAAACACACATTCTTGATTATAAATAGGGCGCTTTTGTTGGAAAATACGGTTCAAAATAATTTCTTAAGCCGGAATGCATCTAATGAAATTAATACTTATATAAATGCAATTCGGCTAAATAAAGACAAACTAAACCTACTATCAAACAGTTCCGAACAAGAATTTCTTCACATCGGTGGTAAACTACAAGATTACCTTATATCATCTAAACAACTTGGAGAAGTTGCAGCTAAGACAGCATCTTCAGTTTCAGATGAATTACTAAACAAAGATATATCGGAAGTCTCATGGTTGTTAAAAAAATTCAGCGATATTCTTGATAACTCAGCATCAGAAATCAAAGCAGATAGAAAAGAACTTCTAACTATTCATCATCGGGTCTCTGCAATAGTGGATGAACTTGATGGCTTTAGATCGATTGTTAAAAAACTTAGAATGCTGGGTGTGGCAACCAAAATTGAAAGTGCGAGGCTGGGAACTGACGATAACGGGTTTAATGCACTGGCTGAAAATGTTTCCGGACTATCAACCTTGATTAGCGATAAGGTAGAAGTAATTAAGAAGAAATCCTATCTATTATTCAGGCAAATTGTTCAAACGGCCGAAGATTTGGCCAAGTTAGAATTAAAACATGAAGAACAATCTGAAATTATTATCAAAAACACTTCTTTATCACTAAATGCGTTTGAACAAAAATACAACCAATGTTTTCAAAAGATTGATAAGATTTCTCTGAACACTCTTGATGTCACAAAAAATATTAGAGAAATTGTTACTGCCATTCAGTTCCATGATATAACTCGCCAACAGATTGAACACGTTTGTGAAGCTCTTTCGGAAACCTCAAACCATCAAATGACAGATACAACTGAAGAAGCCTTTAATTTTTCCGCCGCCGTGATTCATGATATTTGTGAACTGCAAATTATCCAAATGAGAAATTCACTGTCGGAATTCAATCAAGCAGTTACAAATATCATAGATAGCCTGGGTTCGGTTGATGAAAACATAACTGAAATATTTGATGAAATAAGCGACTTGTTTAATGAAAGAAGTGTGGATAATGATTCTTCGCTCAAAAAAATTAGTGAAGAACTTGCTGCAATTTCGCGGAGCTTGATTAAAAATTTTGAAATCGAAAAAGAGCTATCCAACTCGGTGATTTCAGTGGTTGGAGTTCTGGATGAGCTTTCTGATTATGTTTTACAAATTGAAGATATCGGAACTGAGATTGAAATAATTGCTCTCAATGCAAGGGTTAAATCTGCCCGCACTGGAGAAAACGGTGCTGCTTTAGGTGTGCTTGCGGAAGCCATTCTAACATTATCACTTGAGGCTAAAAGACATACAAATTCAACAACCATAGCACTCTCCAACATTGTTGATGCATCAAAAAAATTGAAATCCAGCCTCGACGAAAATGAAAAAGAAACAACAAAAAAAGAAATTGAAGCTTCCGACAAAAAGATTAAGGATGTGTTGGAATCATTGTTGAAAATGGAATCAGAAACATCCGGCAAGATTTCAAAAATGAAAACAGATGTAAACAAACTTAATTCTGAGATTAACAAAACGATCGAAAACATCTCCATTCACAAGCATATGGATTCCGTTTTTGGTGAAGTAATGTCGGAACTAAGTTCGATTGTTTTCGAATTGAAAAGCAAAGCAGATCTCAAAACGGATCGGGTTAAACACACAAGTAAGTTGGTTGATAAATATACAATGCAAAGTGAACGAAAAATTCACAACAGCTTTACAAGCGATTGGTCATATCAGAATGAGAAGGAAAACAAAACTGATCCAGATCAAGATTCGCTAGGCGATAATGTAGAATTGTTTTAGGAGAAAATATGAGTGAAGTAATCTATAATCAAGAACAAGGCTTTGCAACAATACTGCTTGATGAGCCTATGATGATTCAGAACGCTGCTAAAACTCATGCTTTGTTTACAGAAGCAAGTGATAAATACGCGAAAATATTTGTCAGCCACCAAAATGTTTGTGAATATGATATTACCTATTTGCAACTTCTAATTTCACTCCACAAAACAGCTGTCGAATCGGGTAAAGAAGTTCGATTTGATGGCCCTCACCCGGAATCGTTTATCGCCCTAATAAATGATTCCGGGTTCCCTATAAATATTTTTAATACTACTGATGATTTGTTCGAAATTCCGGGAGGCAACATTAATGAGTAAAAGAATTATGACGGTTGATGATTCAGCCAGCGTTAGACAGATGGTCAGTTTCACATTACGGGAAGCTGGTTACGATGTTGTGGAGGCCTGCGATGGAAAAGATGCTCTTGCTAAGATAAATGGTGCGCAGCTAAATCTTATTGTAACCGATTTGAATATGCCGAACATGGATGGAATTGAACTAATAAAAAATGTGAGGGCAAGCAGTTCTCATAAATTTGTGCCAATAATAATGCTTACTACAGAATCTCAAGATTCGAAAAAGATGGAAGGTAAGTCTGCCGGCGCAACTGGATGGATAGTAAAACCCTTTAGACCCGAACAACTCTTAGCAGTTATTAAAAAGGTGATAGGATGATTGACGCGCATCGTAAAGCGTTTATTGAAGAAGCTACTGAGTTATTGAGTGAACTAGAATCTACTCTATTAGAAGTTGAAGAGAGACCGGACGATAAGGAGTTGATTGCAAAGGTGTTTAGAGCTCTTCATACAATTAAAGGCTCCTCCGGAATGTTTGGCTATGATGACATTACGATGTTTACGCATGATATTGAAAATGTTTATGACCGCATTCGAAACGGAGAAATTGGAATAACAAAAGTAATTATCGATCTAACACTTGCCGCTCGTGATCAGATTTCGTTAATGCTAATACACGCTGATGACAAGTCCAAGCTGGATGAAAGTGCTACCAAAGATATTTTAATCGCGTTTCGTTCTATTGTTAATGATTTCAACTCCAAAGTCAATAAAGAAACTTCGGCAGAAGTAAAAGTTGAAAAAACTAAAAAAGAAGTTGTTCCTGCCGACGAAAAAATATTTCTCGTTCAGTTCACTCCTTCACATGACATTTTTATGAGCGGAACGAACCCTCTTAATTTACTTAAGGAATTATGTGGTCTTGGAAGTTCGATTGTTCTCTCAAATTTCAATGATGTACCAACTTTAAAAGCAATCGATCCGGAAAAATGTTACTCGGCCTGGACGGTTGTTCTAAAAACCTCTAGAAGTATAGATTCACTGAAAGACGTTTTCATATTTGTAGAGGACCAGTGCGAAATAAAAATTAAAGAAGTACTTGCACAAGAAATTCTAAAAGACGAAACAAGTTTCACAGATTTCGGCACTGTTCTTAAGAATTCTGCAATATTTGGAATAACTGAAGTTGAAGCCAAACTCAATAAATATGAAAAACCGACAGATACAAAGCTTGAAGAAAAAGTTTCTGTAGCCGGAACCAAGAAAGCACGTGAGTCAGCAGAAGGGCATCATGAAGCTGATTCAGCTTCCAGCATTCGAGTTAGCGCAGAAAAACTGGATGAACTTGTTAATCTTGTTGGTGAATTGGTTACAACCCAAGCGAGATTAAGTCAAATAGCTAACAGTAACAACAATTTGGATATTGTTTCTGTATCCGAAGAAGTTGAAAGGATAACATGGTCTTTACGTGACAGCACCTTAAATATCAGAATGCTTCCTATCGGAACCACTTTTAGCAAATTCAAACGCCTAGTAAGAGATCTTTCCAAAGAATTAGGTAAAGAAGTTGAACTAACAACAGAGGGTGCAGAAACTGAGCTCGATAAAACTGTTATTGAAAAATTAAACGATCCATTGGTTCACATTATAAGAAATTCAATAGATCATGGCGTCGAACTTCCACAAGATAGAATTAATGCCGGTAAGTCCTCAACAGGCTTCGTACATCTTTCTGCTTCACAATCAGGCGGTAACGTATTAATTAAAATTCAAGATGATGGTGCTGGATTAGACAAAGAAGTAATTAAAGAGAAAGCTATTAAGCAAGGCTTGATTGCAGAAACTGCAGAACTAACCGACTCCGAACTTTACTCTTTGATTTTTGCGGCCGGTTTTTCAACTGCAAAGAAAATAACAAACGTTTCAGGACGCGGCGTTGGAATGGATGTTGTAAAAAGAGCCATAATGGCTTTAAGAGGTACTGTTGAAGTTAATAGTGAAAAGGGAAAAGGGACAACGATAATTCTAAAACTACCATTAACACTCGCAATTATTGATGGATTGTTGGTAAAGGTAGAAGATGATCATTATGTACTACCACTCTCAGCTGTTGAAGAATGTCTGGAACTATCTCAAGAAGATATTGATAACGCACATGGCAGACATATAGTCAATGTCCGTGGAAGCATAGTTCCTTATATAAGTCTTCGTGAAAGATTTGGAGTTACATCCCAAAGGCCAAAAATCGAACAGATAGTAGTTGCCGGCATAAATAATTATAGAGTTGGTTTTGTAGTGGATCAAGTATTTGGTCAGCATCAAACTGTTCTTAAATCACTCGGAAAATATTACAAAAACGTAGAAGGTGTTTCGGGTGCTACAATACTTGGAGATGGTACAGTTGCGTTAATTCTCGATATTATGAAATTGACAGAAAAAGTAGAATTAGAAGAAAAAAGTATTAAATAAAAAATATTCAAGGAATGCATAAATGGCTTTTACATTTTTCTTTAGAGATACACATACAATTGATCATGCTGTGAAAATACTTGTGCCTGAAGTATCTGGCAGAAGCAGAATTCGGATTTGGGATGCCGGTAGTGCTATGGGACCAGAACCTTACACGTTAGCAATATTTCTTGCAGAAGCTATGGGAAATTTTTCATTTAAGAATTTAATGATTACAGCCACAGATATTGATGAGCAGGATCAGTTTTGCGGAATTATTAAGGAAGGGATTTATTCCGACGAGGAGACAAAAAGAATTCCCAAAGAAATCTTTGACAAATATTTTGAAGAAGCCAAAGAAAAACCGGGACATTTTAAGGTCGTTGATTTAATCAGAAATAGAATTGAATTCCAGAAACATGACCTGCTAACCCTCCAATCAATTGGTCAAAGCTTCAGTTTGGTACTATGTAAAAACGTTCTGCTCCATTTTCAGCCGGCAGAAAGAATTGAAGTAATTAAAATGTTTCATAAAAGCTTAGCTCCCGGCGGCCTTTTTGCTACCGAACATACTCAAAAAATGCCGGAAGAAATTGCTCATATGTTCCAGCAGGTTGTTCCAGACGCGCAGCTGTTTAGAAAAGTAGAGATCAGCTAATGAAGATTTTCAATCTCGAAACCAATCCGGCTATTTACAGCAGTAATTCATTCCTGGTGCTTGGTTCTTGGAATAAATTGACTGATGTAAACGTATTGGTTGATACGGGATCGGACGGATACATCATTGAACAGATTGAAAAAATTAATACAGGCGTTGGTAAAAAAACTTTGGACAAGGTAATCCTTACTCACACTCATTTTGATCATGTAGGAGCTATTAAAGAATTAAAGGAAAAATACGGCGTTGAAGTGTTGGCTATGAACAAAATTGAAGGTGTGGATAGGATTTTGAAAGATGGAGAAATGCTTCTTTTAGGAGACAGCTATTTCATGGTTGTGCATACACCGGGTCACTCTTCCGATTCTCTTTGTCTCTACTGCAAAAGCGAAGGAATTCTCTTTTCCGGTGATACTTCAATTAGAGTTTATCAGCAAGATGAATCTTATACACCAGAACATATCGAATCAATACGGACTTTATCAAGACTAAAAATCAAAGTGGTTTATCCGGGACATGGCGATCCAATTGTAGATAATCCCGAAAAAATATTGCAGGCAAGTCTAGAGAACATGTTGTTAAGTAGAAAACGAACAGTAGTAGAATAAACAATAACACAAAAAACTAGTAAGGAGAAGCACAATGAACTGGTTCTATAACTTAAAGATCGGTAAGAAGCTTTTGGGTAGTTTCTTGCTGGTTGCAGTAGTTGCCGGTATTATCGGTTATGTGGGTATTTCAAACATCAAAACAATTGATGCTGCTGATACCATGCTATACCAAAACATGACAATTCCAATATCACAGATGGGAGATATTTCCACATATTTCCAAAGAGTCAGAGTAAATACTCGTGAAGTAATTCTTGCTAAAACAGAAAAAGAAAAAAAAGATTTCCTCTCTAGAATTCAAACTTACAGGGATTCGATTAGTGCAATTTCAAACCGCTTTGAAGCAACAATTATTTCGGAAGAAATGAAGGCTTTATTCGCTGAATTCAAAGAATCGAGAACTGCATATGGAAAAGATTTAGACACGTTTAAGGACTTAGTTGAACAAGGAAGAGGCGATGATGCATTTGCACTAACACAAGGGTCAATGGCAAAAACTGCAAGAGCCGAAATGGATGCTATTCAAAAAATTGTGCATGAAAAAGAATTAAACGCTAAAGCAACAGCCGATAATAATGCCTCTGTAGCAAATTCCGCTACTACCGCAATGATAATTGTTTTGGTGATTGGTGTTGGTATAGCAATAGGTTTGGGAATATTTCTCTCTCGTATAATTAGCAAGCCGGTTCAATTACTAGCTGATGCAGCCGATAAAATAGCTAAAGGTGATGTTGATGTTGATATAGTTCAAAAAAGTGAAGATGAACTTGGTGTTTTAATGGGCTCCTTCTCTCGTATGATTATAAGTACTAAAGAGCAGGTTCAAATTGCAGATAAAATTTCCGAAGGAGATTTGAATGTTGAAGTAAAATTGAGATCGGATAAAGACGTACTAAGTAAGAGCTTCCAAAAAGTATTAGAAACTTTGAAAGGATTAGTAGCCGAAGCAGGTATGCTTTCCAAAGCAGCAGTTGATGGAAAATTAGCTACACGCGGTGATGTAAGTAAATTTAAAGGTGGCTATAAAGAAATAGTTGCTGGTGTAAATGATACGTTGGATTCCGTTATTGGACCATTGAATGTAGCGGCCGAATACGTAGATAGAATTGCGAAGGGAGATATTCCGAACAAGATTACAGATAACTACAATGGTGATTTTAATGAAATCAAGAATAACCTCAACATGGCAATTGATGCTGTAAACGCGTTAGTAGCAGATGCTAAGATGCTTGCAAAAGCAGCGGTAGATGGAAAACTAGCAACAAGGGCAGATGCAAGCAAACACCAAGGCGATTTCAGAGCTATAGTTCAAGGTGTAAATGACACACTGGATTCAGTAATTGGACCGTTGAATGTCGCAGCAGAATATGTAGATCGCATTGCGAAAGGAGACATTCCAAACAAAATCACCGATAACTACAATGGTGATTTTAATGAAATCAAGAATAACCTCAACATGGCAATTGATGCAGTCAATGCATTGGTAGCCGATGCAAAGATGTTGGCAAAAGCTGCTGTAGATGGTAAGCTAGCAACAAGAGCAGATGCTACCAAGCATGGTGGTGATTTCAGAGCAATCGTTCAAGGTGTAAATGACACTTTGGATTCTGTGATAGGACCATTGAACGTAGCCGCTGAATATGTTGATAGAATCTCTAAAGGAGATATTCCGAACAAGATTATTGATAACTACAATGGCGATTTCAACGAAATCAAAAACAACTTGAATAACTGCATCGATATTATGAATAACTTACTGAAAGAAGCTG
Organism: Melioribacteraceae bacterium; assembly: GCA_041859025.1. GTDB lineage: Bacteria > Bacteroidota > Ignavibacteria > Ignavibacteriales > Melioribacteraceae > Stygiobacter. Next base: position 9,488 of record JBHEKZ010000549.1, read on the forward strand.
GCCAGGTAGTTAGAGCAGCAGCTGATGGTGAGTTAGACCAACGTGCAAATGCAGAATTGTTTGTCGGCGGTTGGAAAAAACTAGTAGATGGAATAAATGATACAATTACAAATATTGTTAATCCATTAATGGTTACTGCAGATTATGTTGATAAAGTAAGCAAAGGTATCATCCCTCCTCAAATAACTGATAATTATAAAGGTCAGTACAATATCATTAAAAACAATTTGAATGCAGTTGTTAAAATGATGAGTGAGTTGCTTGCAGAAACAGACAAAATTATCGCAGCAGCAGCTGATGGTGAACTTGACCAAAGAGCTAACGCAGCACTATTTGTCGGTGGTTGGAATAAGTTGGTTTC
>JBHEKZ010000068.1:0-2791 GCA_041859025.1 Melioribacteraceae bacterium
CGCGCGGCGGGTTTAATAAAAACGCACCTAATTTCTTAATAAAATATTTTAACGAGTGGCTGACTAAGAACCAGCAAGAGCCTCTTGCATATGATCTCGGTGAAAAAACAGGAAGACGTGAAGTTATTATCGCAACCGGCGGAATTAATGAAGCGCTTCGGCTTTTATTTCATGCGCTTTCAAATTTTTTAATAAACAAGCCGGCGAATATTTTCTTATACGGAATTTCTCTGCCCTCTCACTTAACAACTTTTCAATCTCTCGTGTTTCATTCTTTACCGGATAATGAAGCAAAGTTGGTTAAGAATCTAAAAGACAAATTAGTGAATGCTGTCGCAGGCCCCTCCTTTCTGCTGCTCAGGAAGAACACAAAAGAAGAAGTTCGTAGAGAATTGCGCCAGTTAAGTTTGCATCTGCCCTTGTTTTTTATAGAAGCGAACGACGCTCCGAATCATCTTTCGCTTGCCCGCGAAGCAAAAATGATGAACCGAGTTCTCCGCATTCTAACTGCCGGAATATTTTCGCCTGAGTTGAAAAATCTTTCAACATTATTTTTTGCCGGCAATCCGGATTTTATTGCAATCATAGAAACAATTCATTTCCAGCTCACGGGAACGCCGTCAGCTTCGGAAATTGAATTGCTATCTTACATTTTGAAAAACAACTTGGCCCAATTACAAGACAGCCAAAACAAACCAGGAATTAATGTTGAGACTGAATATGATGGTTATCTTTCGGAAGGACTTAACGAAAAAGCATTCGGCAAACATGCAAAACATTATGAAGGAAAATTTGAAGAACTGATTGCAGATAAGAGTGAGCGGTTAGGCGAAATTATTGAGTCGATGCAAGAGAGGACAACCGCACTAATAACTAAATCAAAAAAGCACACGCATGCTTTTAAATATGATTTATTTGCCGGACAAACGGCTAATGAATTGCTTCGCAAGCTGACTTCATCAGTTCATTTGGAAGACTTCACCCAAGATTTTGTAGATGGTTTTCTTCACGCATTCTTAAATCATCATTCAGAGTACAGAAGCAAAAACTTTTTTGTTATAAGCGGCTCATCAAGGACCGGATTGGGATTACTCGGATTTCATTGCGGAATTACGGAAGTAATCTTTCCGGACTTAAGTTGGACTTATGAGCATTGTTTTCCAAAAGTAAGTGTCGTTCCTCTTACTGATTCTTTCGAATTGGATGTTGACGGAATTATAAGCGCCGTAAAAACTAAATTATCAGAGGATGCTAACTGGAGAAGCTACGGAGCGGTTGCACTCAATAATCCGCACAACGCGACGGGACAAGAATTTAATAAAACCGAACTAAAAAGGTTGCTGAAGTGGCTGCTCGGAAATAGAATTTTTGTTCTAGATGATCTTGCATATCAAAATGTTGCGCCAAAAGATTCTCTTGACGTAATAAAAACCATTCGCCAACTAACCGACGAACTTGTTGAAGAAGGATATCTAACCGAAGAAGAAGCAAATTATGCGATTACTGTTCACTCTGTTTCAAAAACAGATTCGCTTGCCGGAGCTCGACTTTCGGTTATCGAAATCCGCCATCCAGAAATAGCGGCTAAGTACAAAGCAATTCTTTCAACAATAGAATTAAATATCGGCGCGATATTTCTAACTTATCTTTTCTATAGAAACAAAGTTGAAACTGTTAATGCTTATTGGCGTTTGCGTAATAAAATTTTCAAAGAAAGAAACGCCGCTTTAGCGGAAGCTGTTGAAATTCTTCCCGATATCCGCAACCGGTTCGATATTTATATCAAGCCGCCAAAGGGAAGTATGTATCCTCAGATGATAATTAATAAACTGCCTGCCGGACTTTCGTTAGATTGGCTTGCTTCAGGATTGGCTAGGCAGGGTATTGGTCTTGTTCCTCTTTCCATATTTGCTCGGACTGAAAAGGGGTTTGAAGCCGGAAGAAAAACATTTCGCTTAACTCTGGGTGGAACGGATAACGCCGAAACGCTTCTCAGCAAAACAAGAAGAGTGTTGATTGATTTGAATAGAATGATTGCTGAAGAAGCGGCGCATTATAATAGGAAGAAGTTTTCCGTTATACCGCTTACTATTAAAAAAAATGAAAATAAAATTGATTTTGCCGCTAGGTGGAATAGAGTTGAAGAAAATATCAAACATGAATTTGCATCGGTTGTTAACAAATACACAACTCAATTCAACGGTGAACTTTCTGGTCAAAACAAGATTGAAAAAGAATACTTGCCGGAAAGACTGTTGCTTTTTAAGCAGCGTTTTTTTGAGAGAACTAATTTAATTTCTGATCTGGCTGATGTAATAAATGCGGACAAGGGGAAAAAACTTTCCAGGGTTCTTGAGCAAGAGTTTTATAGAGACGATTTAGTACGAAGAGAAAATGCTTTTAAGAATAGAATGTATGACCGCACAGTTCATCCAACTCAAATGTATGCTCTCAAAGCCGAGTGGACATTTGAAAAAATTATTGAAGCATTGATTCGCGGTAGAGAAATTCCGCAAAGCTACTTCGATTTGCTACGCGATGAGTTGGTGAAAGAATATCTTGGACTGAATGTAGCTATTGTTTCCAATGAGGAATCGGAAGAACTTATTTTAGATTTGAACTCGATAATTACAGCAGAAAATTTTTCTTCAATTTATTCAGATCAGCCGTTTGAAACATTTCTTTCGTTTTGGGGAGATTGGGATGGCAGTAACAGGCCAAGCGGACAAGGGCACCGCTTGGTCGCGGCTGTTCTGATTGAGAACGTTGTTCGTCAAGCAAGAATAGTACA
>JBHEKZ010000109.1:0-4216 GCA_041859025.1 Melioribacteraceae bacterium
CGAGACGGCTGCCGAGCAGTGATCTGAATCGGGCGGTATCCAGAGTTGTTCCGCTTCCAATAATTCTCGATTTGGAAATACCTAGCTCACTTGCAATTTTAACACAGATATGAGTTATAATGTCAACCGGGTTTGTAGCTATTAGAAAGATGGCTTTAGGTGCAACTTCTGCAACACTTGAAATTATACTTTTCATAATTGCCGCATTTCTTTCCATCAGCATTAATCTGGTCTCTCCCGGTTTTTGACTGGCACCAGCAGCAATAACAACAACTTTTGCATCTTTCAAATCATTGTATGAGCCGGCATAAATATCGGTTGCGTGGGCAAAAGGTACTGCGTGCTGAATATCTTGGGCTTCTGCAGAGGCTCTTAAAGGGTTGGAATCTATTAGTACAATTTCGTTTGCTGCTTTTTTCATCATAATAGCATAAGCCGATGTTGCTCCCACCATGCCGCTGCCAATTATTCCAACTTTCATTTCAATCTCCGCATCTTATTAATTAATATGTCGCTATTATATTAACGTTGTAACCGGTTAATTTGTTCATTGCAGATTTTTTAATTGAATATGCTCGAATTGATTATATCATAGGAGAGTGGCAGCACAAATGAAAAAGCCCGGGGTAGTAAATCCCGGGCCGGCGTTTTCTAAAAAATAATTGCTGCTTTAGACTTTATTTGAAACTTCTTTCGAATAGAGCTTTGATTGCTCTCTTGCCATTTTCTTCCAGAAAGCGGGTTCCTGTTCCAACAAAGTGAATATGTTTTACAACTACATCTTCTTCTTTGCATGGAAGCCATTCCGTCTGGTTCCAAGTAAACCAGCCGTCTTTCTTTTGGTCAAAGACAAAAATCGGCTTGTTACATATTTTCGCGAACTCAGCACCCCAGCCGGTTCCACCTTTAACCGTATTGTCTTCTAGGATTTCACCAATAACATAAATCTCTTGTCCATTATTTATTTGATACCATATGCTCTGAAGAATTTTTCTTAATTGCGGTGTCTCGGTGTATTTTCTATTCAATAGTTTTGAAATGTATTCCAAACTAACATCACCATTTTTTAGTTCATCGTGGTTTAATGCGCGTATACCGCGATGACGGACTATTGAATGTCCTTCAAAAGTGAAATTAACTTCTTCAATTCCAAAATTTTCTGCATTCATTCCAAATTCAGCCTCAGCGCCATTTGCACCGCCGCTGAATAAGATGAGATCTTCTTTGTTCATGTTGTTCCTATTTGATTTATAAATGATTTTTCTTGCGGTTAAACACAATAATTCCACACTTAATTGTGTTTACTGTGGAAAGGGAATTTGAAAAATTGCCCGCAAATATACATAACTAGCTATATAAACATACACTTAAATAATAAAGTTCAGAGTTTATTACTCAGATGATTTCAAGTTCTCGGTTATGTATTTCTTTACGTCAAACTTTTTAGCACAGCCGTTAGCGTTCATATAGCGGATTTTTCCATAAAAGGGTCTTTCGAACCATGCGCGGTCGTGAACGCCCCCAATAGACCATGCAATACCGGCATAGCCATTTGGATCGCGTCCATCCAACTCATATTTATCGTTGAGGTAAATTGCAATTCGCATTGCCTCTTCTGGCGATTCACTCCACTCGAGAATTTTCTTAGCCCAATACATTCTCATGTAGCCGTGCATTTTCCCTCTGTTCACCATTTCCAATTGCGCTGCGTTCCATAAATTATCATGTGTTTTGGCTAACTCGAACTGCTCTAAATTGTAAACAAAATCTCGCTTGTCTTTGCGATGCTGGTTTAGCGATTCTTTTGCCCATGCGTGAAAGCCATCGAACGAATCGTAGTTTTTATTAAAGTAACAAAAGTTATCCGAAAGCTCGCGGCGGACAATCATTTCTTCCAAGAATGATTTGTGAGATTCTTCATGTTCAGTTAACGGCTGGATGGCCAGTGCAACTCTTTGAGGTGCAATATGTCCAAAGTGAAAGTATGGAGAAAGATTTGACTGCGCATCGTGTGTGGGAAAGTTTCTCTCTGCGCCGTAATTAGCAAACTTATTCGAAATAAAATTATGCAGAACTTTGTGAGCGGCAGTTTCTCCGGGAATTAGCCAATCAACTTCTCTTACTGCTTTGTTGATATTTAGTGAAGCGTAAATGGAATCCCAATTATTTTTATTTTGAATTGGCTTATGATTCATCTTCCGCAGAGAAGGAAAATCATCTAAAAACTCCGGCAATAGTTTCTGAATTTTGGGACGTATTGTATATGCAGCAAATTCTTGTTTGTCGGATGCTTGATGGAACGGAACAATATTGTGCGCGTCTACTTCATGAAATGGAATTTCAATTTTATCAGCAATAGATTTTTTCCATTTTCGCGAAATCTTAAGAGGATTAAAATCGGCTACAAGTAAAGAAGCGTTGATTGCTTTTACAAAATTTGGAATTTCAATTCCTGCATCGCCGGTTGTTAAAACAAAGGGAATGTTGAATTTCAGCAGTTCGGATTCAACTTCTTGCAAACCCTGAAGCATAAATCCATATTGCCGGATTGTAGCTTCCAGAAAATTTGGTACAAGATTAAAAACAACATACAGAGGAACGTTAAGTATATTCGCCTTTTCTTGCGCGTAAAGAAGAGCCCAATTATCATGCACTCGCTGATCGCGCTGCATCCAGTAAACAACCGGCCCGGGAACTGATATACCCTCTTTAAGAATTCTTAAGCGCTTTGGATTCATCTGCTAATCTTACGGTTTCTTCATACTCTTTTTGCTCAATAACCACAACCAAAAGTCAATTGCTCGGTTGTGCAATTCTCATCTTCTATAATTTTATGTGCGTTGCCAAACCAACGTCTACTGCCAACAGCTTTGTTCTTTATTTGCTGCTTTTAATTTGATTAAAGTCGTCCAATTTGGTGAAATACTCAATTCCTAAAACTAATGACATAGAACAGATAAATGAAACTTTTTGCATAATTGCCAATAATCCCCAGTCACCCCAGCCATATAAAAATAATGTATAGTAAAAAATCAACATGCAAATTATGCTGTAGAATTTAAGAAAGTGAAGCTTTGTCTTTAGGATAGATACAATAATGTAAAATAATCCCAGTAAAGACAAGGTGCTTGATATTGTTATCATTGAGTCGTGCAATGGTGTTGCGATTAAGAAATTGAACAGTATGTTAACAGTGCCAATAAGTTTTAAAACTTTTTCTGTGTGTCTATGAGGAATTTTTCTTGACGTTTTAATAAAAAATATCCCGTATCCAACGGAGTGAAAAGCCATACCAATTATTGCCCAAATCCTGGACTTGTTCTCAAAGCCATTAATTGCCTTTTCTTGAAATAAGTTGCTAAAGAAATTTTTTGACCAGTTAAAACCTACAGAGTTTTTGTCGAGCAATGAACCGCCTGGATAAACCGAGGTTGCTATTACCATTAATATCACGGAAATGATTATGAAAAAAAATACGGAGTGCTTTTTAATCATTTGTTATGTCTTTCGTTAAAATAAATACAGTTTTTGTTTTTTAAAGTATTCAGACCAGTAAATCAGAGCTTTTGCATTACTTAAAATAGGATTCGTTTGATCAATGATATTTTTTACTTTCCCATCTTCGCTATCTCTTCAAACTCTACTTTCTCGACAGGCATAACCGAAAGTCTATTGCCCGGTTGAACTAGGCGCATCTTCTGTAATTTCTTGTTGGATTTTATTTCTTCAAGCGGAACAAACTTGCTGAATTTCTTGAGGAATTTAATGTCTACCATCATCCAGCTTGGAGAATCTTTCTTACTCTTTGGATCGTAATGCTGATCTTCCGGATCAAAAGCAGTGAAATCGGGATAAGCTTCTTTAGCTACTTCGCATATTCCGGCAGCGCCCGGCGGCTCTGCATTGCTGTGATAAAAAATAACTTTGTTGCCAAGTTTCATTTCGTCGCGCATAAAATTTCTTGCTTGATAATTGCGAACACCATCCCAATGTGTGGTTTGCTTTTTCTCTTTAGCTAAATCATCAATTGAATAACAGTTTGGTTCGGCTTTCACTAACCAGTATTTCATTTAGTATCCTCACTAATTAGTCTTCTGTGATAATTTATTTGTCCAAGATGATAGCCGAGGTGAACAAGCATATGCAGAAGAATATGCTCGACAGTTACGGTTTCATCATTTTTCTTTATTGGAAAAGTTGTATAAAGTTTTTCATC
>JBHEKZ010000114.1:0-5665 GCA_041859025.1 Melioribacteraceae bacterium
AGTTCTTCTCTTAACAATAAATTTATTAGTTGGATTCTTTCTCTTACGAGTCTTGAGACCTTTTGCTTTTTGGCCCCATGGTGAAACCGGATGACCGCCACCAGAAGTTTTACCTTCACCACCACCCATCGGGTGATCTACTGGGTTCATTGCAACACCGCGTACGTGTGGACGAATTCCTAACCATCTGCTTCTACCAGCTTTGCCTAAGCTAATGTTTTCATGATCTGCGTTACCAACAGTACCGTAAGTAGCCATACATTCAATCGGAACTTTTCTAACTTCGCTGCTTGGCATTTTCAGTAAAGCCATGTTTCCTTCTTTAGCAAGCAACTGAATTGATGCACCAGCTGTTCTTCCTAATTGGCCGCCTTTACCAGGTTTCAATTCAACGTTGTGAATGAATGAAGCAAGTGGCATTTCCTTTAACGGAAGAGCGTTACCAACTTTAATTTCAACACCGCTGCCGCTCATAACTGAATCACCAACTTTCAAACCGTTTGGAGCTATAATGTATCTTTTCTCTCCATCAACATAATGCAACAAAGCTATTCTTGATGTACGGTTCGGATCATATTCAATAGAAAATACTTTTGCAGCAATATTCTTTTTATCTCTCTTGAAATCTATGATTCTGTATTTCTGTTTGTGTCCGCCGCCTCTATGTCTAGAAGTAACACGTCCCTGGTTATTTCTTCCACCGGACTTCTTGATCGGGGCAGTCAAAGATTTTTCGGGTGTAGATCTTGTAATCTCATCGAAAGAAGAGATCGACATGAATCTAGTTCCGGGGGTATTTGGTTTTAATTTTCTAATTGCCATTAATCAGCTCCAACCTATGCTTGACCGAATATGTCTATCGTTTGACCCTCTTTCAAGGTAACGACTGCTTTCTTAAACTTTGATGTTCTTCCGGCGAAACGTCCCTTTTTTGTAAACTGAGTTCTCGATTTACCAGGATGACGTATAGTATTCACAGATTCAACATCTACATTAAACTTATCTTTTACTGCCTTTGCGATTTCAATTTTGTTAGCGTCTACAGCAACCATAAAACCGAATTTATTAGGAAGCTTCTCGCTAATTTTTGTCATCTTCTCTGTAATCAAAGGGCGTATTAAAACACTTTTCATTTTCAAACCAGATTAGTTAATTGTACTTTCTAAAAGATTAACTGCGCTTTTCTGCAATAACAATACTTGGTTGTTAACTAAGTCGTATGCAGAAGCTTTATTTGCTTCGAGAACATTTACTCTATCAACATTTCTACCGCTCATGTAAACATTTTTCTTGTAACCGTCAGTTAAGAATAAAGTCTTCTTGCCTTTCAAGTTTAGAGCATTGAGAATAGTTACAAAGTCTTTTGTTTTTGGTCCCTCAAAATCGAAATCTTCAACAACCATAATTTGAGTAGCTTTGGCTTTGTAAGAAAGAGCAGATTTTCTAGCTAAGGACAAAACTTTTTTATTCAATTTTTGTCTGTAACCATGAGGCTTTGGTCCAAAGATAGTTCCACCGCCAACCCATATTGGAGAGCGAGAAGTACCAGCACGTGCACCGCCGCGGCCTTTTTGCTTCCAAGGTTTCTTTCCACCACCGCTAACTTCACTTCTTTCTTTACTCTTATGCGTTCCTTGTCTTTGGTTAGCCAAGAAAGCCTTTACAGCTAAGTAAAGTACGTGATCATTCGGTTCGATTTCGAAAATCTCTTTTGATAGTTCTACACTATCACCAGATTTTGTACCGTCTTTTTTATAAACTTCTAATTTCATCTTTATCAAACTTATTTATTGATGGCAACAATTGAATTAATAGATCCAGGAACAGCACCTTTCACCATGATAATATTCTTTTCTGCTATAATCTTTACAACTTTCAAATTTCTAATAGTTGTGTTTTCGAAGCCCATTCTTCCAGCCATTCTTTGACCTTTGAATACACGTGAAGGATAGGATGAAGCACCGATGGAACCTGGAGCTCTTTGTCTATCGCTTTGACCGTGAGTAGCAGATCCAACACCGGAAAAACCGTGTCTTCTAACAACACCTTGAAAACCTTTACCTTTGTTACGGCCGGATACTTTTACTTTATCGCCAATGGTGAAAATAGCTGTTGTAATTTCATCGCCAACTTTGAATTCAGTAGTATCAAAGTTTTTGAACTCCTTAAGCAACTGAGGAGCATTCAATCCAACTTTAGAATAAAAACCTTTCAACGGTTTGTTGATGTTTTTATCTTTCTTCACACCAAAACCAATTTGCAACGATTCGTATCCGTCTTTTTCTTTGGTCTTGACAGAATAAACTTTACACGGACCAGCTTCCAAAACTGTTACCGGAATTACTTGTCCGTCTTCTGAAAATATATTTGTCATTCCTAATTTTTTAGCTAACAAGCCAGGCATTTCATTCTTCCTATAACTTAATCTCGATATCAACGCCAGCAGGAATCTCTAATTTGCTAAGCGCATCAACAGTTTTGTTGTTTGAATTGTGAATATCAATGATTCTTTTGTGAGCCCTAATTTCAAATTGTTCTCTGGACTTTTTATCAACATGTGGAGATCTCAATACGGTAAACACAGTTCTGCGCGTTGGCAGCGGAATAGGTCCGCTAACAACTGCACCTGTACTTTTAACAGTTTTAATAATCTTCTCTGTTGATTTGTCAATCAAAATATGATCGTATGACTTTAACTTGATTCTTATTTTCTGACCGGGCACTTTTAATAATCTCCTTGTTATACACATTGAAGGCGTTCGGTTTACAAACGCCTTCATTTTTTATCATCAATTATTATTTGATAATCTTAGTTACGAAACCAGCACCTACTGTTCTACCACCCTCGCGGATAGCGAACTTCAATCCTTCTTCCATAGCGATTTCAGAAATCAAATCAATCTTCAATTGAACGTTATCGCCAGGCATAACCATCTCTGTTCCTTCTGGAAGAGTAGCAACACCAGTAACGTCTGTTGTTCTGAAGTAGAACTGAGGTCTGTAACCATTGAAGAATGGTGTATGACGTCCACCTTCTTCTTTTGAAAGAATGTAAACTTTACCTTCAAAAATTGTGTGAGGAGTAATAGAACCAGTTTTAGCAAGAACCATTCCTCTTTCAATTTCAGTTTTATCAACACCGCGTAATAATAAACCAGCGTTATCACCAGCCATAGCTGAATCTAGTTCTTTACGGAACATTTCGATACCAGTTACAACTGTTTTCTTGTGAATTCCAAGTCCAATTAATTCAACTTCTTCGTTCAATTTTAGTGTACCTCTTTCAACACGACCAGTAGCAACTGTACCACGACCGGTGATAGAGAAAACGTCTTCCACAGGCATTAAGAATGGCTTATCAGCACTTCTTTCTGGAACTGGGATATAATTATCGCAAGCATCCATAAGATTCCAAATGCAAGTATATCTTTCATCTGAAGGATCAGCGTTAGAAGAACCAGCTTCCAAAGCATGAAGAGCAGAACCACGAACGATCGGTATTTCGTCGCCAGGGAATTCATATTTAGTTAATAATTCTCTTAATTCCATTTCAACTAAGTCAACTAATTCAGCATCATCCATAGCGTCAACTTTGTTCAAGAAAACAACCATTTTCGGCACACCAACCTGGCGAGCTAAAAGAATGTGTTCACGTGTTTGAGGCATAGGACCATCAGTTGCAGCAACCACTAATATAGCACCGTCCATTTGGGCAGCACCAGTGATCATGTTTTTAACGTAGTCAGCGTGACCTGGACAGTCTACGTGAGCGTAGTGTCTATTTGCTGTAGAATATTCAACGTGAGCAGTAGCAATAGTAATACCACGTTCTCTTTCTTCAGGTGCGTTGTCAATACTATCGAATGATCTTATTGCGGATAAACCTTTTTTAGCAAGTGCCATGGTGATGGCTGCTGTAAGAGTAGTTTTACCATGGTCAACGTGTCCGATAGTACCAATATTGACGTGCGGTTTACTGCGGTCAAATTTTTCTTTTGCCATCTAAGTACTCTCCTTATTATTATTTTTTTGTATATGTAATTCTAATTAAGCAGATGCAGCCGATTTTTTAACTTGCGCTTTTTCAGTAATCTCTTCAGCGACGGATTTAGGTACTTCTGAGTAGTGCGAGAACTGCATTGAATAAATTGCACGACCTTGTGTCATAGACCGCAACGTAGTTGCGTATCCAAACATTTGAGCAAGCGGTACCATTGCTCTGATTACTTGCGCATCTTTTCTCGAAGAGAAACCTTCGATTTTTCCTCTTCTTGAGTTAATGTCTCCCATTACATCTCCAAGATACTCTTCTGGAGTTGTAATTTCAACACTCATCATCGGTTCAAGAAGAATTGGTCCGGCTTTCAACGCGCCTTGCTTGAAGGCCATTGAAGCTGCAACCTTAAACGAAATTTCATCTGAATCAACATCATGATAAGATCCATCGTATAATTTAGCTTTAACATCCACTACTGGGAATCCCGCTAAAACACCATTACGCAATGCATCTTTTAAACCATTTATAACCGGATTAATAAACTCTTTTGGAACTGCTCCACCTACAATCGCATTTTCAAATTCAAAACCTTTACCAGCCTCATTAGGCTCGAACTCAATCCAAACATGACCAAATTTACCACGTCCACCAGACTGCTTTACAAATTTTCCTTCAGCCTGAACCATTTTAGTGATAGTTTCTCTATACGCAACTTGAGGTTTACCAACATTAGCTTCAACTTTGAATTCACGTTTCATTCTATCAACTAGAATTTCAAGATGAAGTTCGCCCATACCACTAATCAATGTCTGACCAGTTTCGTCGTCAACTTTAACTTTAAATGTCGGATCTTCATCACTCAGCTTAACCATTGCGTCAGATAATTTATCCTGATCAGCCTTTGTCTTAGGTTCAATTGCAATTTGAATAACAGGCTCTGGGAATACCATTCTCTCTAAAATAATCGCGTCATCTTCCGTACATAATGTATCACCGGTTCTCGTATGCTTCAATCCAACAACAGCAGCAATATCACCAGCGCGAATACCATCTAAATCTTCACGGTGATTTGCATGCATTTGTAAAACTCTACCAACTCTTTCCTTTTTATCACTAACAGAATTATAAATGTATGAACCAGCTTCTAATGAACCTGTATAAACTCTAATAAATGTTAGCTTTCCAACAAACGGGTCTGTCATAATCTTGAAAGCAAGAGCAGCAAATTTTTCTTTTGGGTCAATCTTTCTTTCAATATGATCGTTTTTATCAACGTGATGGGCTTCCAAGTTACCAGAATCCAATGGAGACGGTAAAAAATCAACAACAGCATCAAGTAATTGTTGAACACCTTTATTTTTGAAAGATGAACCACACAATACTGGAATAATAGTTGACTTTACTGTAGCAACACGTAAAACTCTTCTTACATCAGCCTCAGAAATCTCTTTACCTTCCAAATATTGTTCAAGTAAAGTATCATCTACATCCGAAACCGCTTCCAACATCTGTGTTCTGTATGTTTGCGCTAACTGAGCTAAATCCGCTGGTATATCAACAGTTTCGAAAGTTGAGCCCAAAGTCTCTTCATTGAACATGATAGCTTTCATGCTCATTAAATCGATTATACCTCTAAACAAATCACCTTCGCCTACAGGAATAGTAATA
>JBHEKZ010000475.1:0-4081 GCA_041859025.1 Melioribacteraceae bacterium
GGCTTTCTTGAATTCTTCATAATAGTTCGCAGCTTCTTCTAATTCGGTTGGACATACAAAAGTGAAATCCGCGGGATAGAATAAAAGTACAAGCCATTTACCTTTGAACTCATCAAAGCTCATTGTTTTGAATTGGTTATCATGATAAGCATCGAACGCCATATTGGGCACTTGCTCGCCTATTTTAAGCATATATATTCTCCTATGATTTTTAAGTGGATGTGAAATTTGATGCGTGAAAATAAGAAAAGATTTTTCGAAATGTTGAGGCGGTTAAGACAACCGCCTCTTTTGATAAAGCTATGCTACAAACCCTCACGTAAAAATTTTGGCTCTTCAAGAGTTAGCATTATAGAAATGCGGTGCGTATCCGGCAGTCTTTCGGTTTCAGATTCATTCATTCGCAAAAAAGAATAATCTATTTGAAGTTTTGGCAAGAACAGTCCCGCGCCAACAGTAAACTGCTTTACGTCATTATATCCGGCGCGAACCGCAAAAAGGTTCTTAAACTTGTATTCAAACCCGGCGTGAGCATCAAAGCTGACCGGTCCAACATTAAACATAGAAGCGGTTTTTCTGTTTTCGAAACGAATGTCTAAATCGAGAGCCGGCAGCAACGTTCCTCCCAAGGCAGAAATTGCATAAGCGGCGCCGACTTTAGCAGTCGGTGTAATCAATTCATTTCTTCCTGTACTCCAAGCTTGAATAGTAGTTGTTACATCTTGAATAGTAGCACCGAGATGTAAATTTTCCATAGGCATGTAGTAAGCGCCAACATCAAATCCAATTCCAAATGCGCTTGCTTCTGCAATATCGCGCTTGATTATTTTAACATTAGCGCCCCAATAAAAATCAGAAGTTTGACGCTTTGCAAAACTCAGATAGAAAGCCCAATCAGTATTGTTGAATTCTGTTATCTTAGAATAATCCAGTCGATCTGTGTGAATATCCAGAATCCCGTCGCCGTTAGCATCATAAAGAGCATTGCGAGTATCAGGTATTCCATCCACGCTTAAACGAATTACACTTAGTCCCAAACTCATATCTGGTCCGTAAGGAATTGCAACAGCGCCATAGTTATAGTTAACCAAGTTGCCGAAGTGTTCTTCATGCATTAATGAAATTTGAGGATAGTTCATTCTTGCCAATCCGGCGGGATTCCAATATCCGGCAGTTACATCATTAACAATAGCTACGTGAGCGCCGCCCATTGCCGAAGCGCGTCCGCCGGCGCCAATAGACAGAAACTCGCCTCCATATTTGCCGATTACTGTTTGGGAATAAACTGATGTGAATGACAAGCATAGAAAGAACAATGCTAAAAACGATTTCTTCATTTCCGATTTTCCTTTACTGATTAAGACTGTAGAAAAGTCTATGTTCTTTCTCCTTGTTAGATACAATTATAAACCATCTTTTCATAGATTTCAATGGTATAAATTTCTCCGCCCAATTGGGTTTGGGCGGAGCTAAATCTTATTTCTTCTCTGTCTGCTTTGCTACTGCGTTAATCGCAGCATTAATAGCTTCTTGATCACCAAGATAGTAATGTTTAATAGGTTTCAAATCAGCGTCCAGTTCATATACCAACGGAACACCGGTTGGAATATTCAGTTCTGTAATCTCTTCCTCAGAAATATTATCGAGATATTTTACCAAAGCGCGCAAACTGTTTCCGTGAGCGGCAATGATAACTCGCTTACCACTTTTAATTGTTGAAGCAATTGTATCGAACCAATATGGAAGAAATCTATCAACTGTAAGCTTTAGGCTTTCGGTTAATGGAATATCTTTTTTATCCATATCTGCATAACGGGGATCTTTGCCGGGATAGCGGTCATCAGTTTCTTCCAATGCTGGCGGTGGAACATCGTAGCTTCTTCTCCAAATCTTTACTTTATCGTTGCCATATTTTTCTGCAGTTTCAGCTTTGTTTAATCCTTGAAGCCCGCCGTAATGTCTTTCGTTGAGTCTCCATGATTTCACAACCGGAATCCACATTAAATCTAATCCTTCCAACGCATAGTTCAATGTTTTGATAGCTCTCTTCAATACAGAAGTAAACGCTATATCAAACTGGTAACCTTCCTGTTTAAGAACGATTCCGGCTTGCTTAGCTTCTTCGGTTCCTTTTTCGGATAAATCCACATCAGTCCAGCCAGTAAACAGATTTAACTTATTCCATTCGCTTTCGCCATGGCGCAATAAAACCACTTTGTACATGTTTTCCTCATTTAATGTTAAAAACGCTTGCGCAAATATAATTGTTTCAAGCGAGAATCATAAAGAACCAGCTGTAGAGTTTCATTTGATTGGCGCATGATTTATCTTTGTACAAAAGCTGGTGAAAAATGGAACGTTTATTATATCAATTCTTTAACGACGATGATTTTTTACGAATTTCGAATCAGATTAAGAAGTCAGAAAAAACGACTTCCGGCGAAATCAGAATTTCTATGAAAGAAAAACGCCAGATCACCGATAGGAATAAATCCATCCGTCAGCTAGCCGAAAAAGAGTTCTACAAACTCAATATGAATTCAACGCGCGACAAGACTGGAATCTTGCTTTTCCTTCTTCTAGAAGAGCACCAGTTCTACATTTTGGCAGATCAAGGAATAAACGAAAAAGTAACACAAGAAACTTGGGATGCAGTACGTGATGATATTAAAGAGAAATTTCAGGCCGGAAATTTTTGCGATGGTATGATTGCCGGAATAGAAAAGGTAGGTAAAATCTTAACAGAGCATTTTCCAATCAAAGAAGATGACACTAACGAACTTTCTAATAAAATTGTGATGGAAAGGTAAATTCGATTTTGTCCCGCCAATTTGGAATTTTTAAGCAAATCAAATTGTTTTATTCTGCATGAAACGAAAAGACTTTTTAAAGAAGACTGCCCTTGCTGCCGGCGCTACTTTACTATCGCCATTGTTTGTAAATAGCGATAGCGAAGCAAAACCGCTTGTTAAGTTAAACTACAAACCTGATCCTCTTAACTGGAATAATGAAAACTTAACTCTGGCTTGGATTGGTCACTCAACAATTCTAATTAACATTTTCGGTAAATGGATTATTACCGATCCGGTTTTATTTGAACGTGTTGGTGTTTATTTCTTTGGCGGCAGTCTCGGTCCGGCAAGGCTTACTCCCCCGGCATTACATTCGCGTGAATTTCCAAAGCCCGACATCATTCTTTTATCTCACGCACATATGGATCACATGGATTATCCTTCTCTGAAATTCTTCACGGAGAAATATCCAAATCAGATTGATGTAATTACCGCTTACTTAACAAAAGATGTTATTGAAGATTTGGATTGGAAATCTATTAACGTAATGGATTGGAACGATGAATTAACTTTGCAAGGAATTAGATTCCGAGCTAACGAAGTAAAACATTTCGGCTGGCGTTACCCTTGGGAAAGAGACCGTTCGCGCGGATATATGAAAGATGGAAGAAGTTTCAACTCTTATGTGATTGATTACGGCGGTAAAAAAGTTTTGTTTGGCGGCGATACTGCAATGACTAACAAATTTCAGAATCTGAAAGAAGAAAACATTGATGTTGCCATTATGCCTATCGGCGCCTATAACCCTTGGGCTAGAAATCACTGCAATCCCGAAGAAGCTTTGAAAATGTCTTCCGAGATTGGCGCAAAGTATTTTATACCAATTCACACCAAAACATTTAAACAAAGCAACGAGCCGTTTGCCGAAGCAATCGACTGGATGAAACGAGACGCATCAAAGTACAAAATGCAAATCGGCCTTGAAGAGATCGGACAAACTTTTGTGCTAAATTCTTAAAGACGCAGATGACGCAAACCAAACGGATTTAAACTTATCTGTGATTATCTGCGTCATTCGCGTAATCAGAGTTCTATTTTCCACCTAAAACATCTTTGAAAGAAGAAACACAGTAATCGACAAGTTTTTCATTCGAGTTGTAACCCATCAAACCGATTCGCCAAACTTTTCCCGCAAGTTCGCCAAGTCCGGCACCAATCTCTAAATTATGTTTTGAGAGCAGTTCCATTCTCACTTTCGCTTCATCAACTCCTTCGGGAACAGTAATAGC
>JBHEKZ010000553.1:0-26055 GCA_041859025.1 Melioribacteraceae bacterium
AAACATGGCGAACATTATTTTCGTGAGGCGGAATCTAAAATTCTTAATAGATTAGCAGAGAAGGATAGAATTGTTATTTCTCTTGGCGGCGGAACTATCGCTAATCAGAACAATTTTGATATGATGAGGCAGAGCGGTAAAATTATTTACCTTAAAGTTTCTCCAAACACTTTGTATAAAAGACTTAAGCATAAAACCGATAGACCAATCTTTCGTGATTTGGTGCTAGGCAATAACACAGAAGAAGAATTTTTAAAACGAATAAAAGAATTGTTAGAAAAAAGACGCGCTTTGTATGAGCGTGCCGATATTGTAATTGATACAGAACTTACACCGCTTGGACAGACAGTTGACAGAATCGCAAAAAAAATTAAGTACATATTCCATGAAAAAAATTGAAGTAAAAGCCTCGTCAAAAAGTTACCCGGTTTATTTAGGTAACAACATCATTTCTCAATTGCCGGAATTGATTGAAAAGCATGCTCTGCACAAAAATGTTTTCATTGTTGTTGATGAAAACGTGCTGGGTTATCACCTTAAGAAAATAAAATCCTTGATTACCGAAAGAATGAGGAAGGTTGTTGTAGTTGAATATGTTGCCAATGAGAAAAGCAAAAACAATAAATCGGTGGAAGAGTTTTACAATTGCCTAATAAAAAATGAATTTGGAAGAGACACGCTGATTATAGCAATTGGCGGAGGCATAACAGGAGATATAGCCGGCTATGTCGCTTCAACTTTCAGCCGCGGTGTTCAATTCATTCAAGTGCCTACAACTTTGCTTGCGGCAGTCGACAGTTCTGTTGGAGGGAAGACCGGAATCAATTACGGAAAAACAAAAAATCTAATCGGCACATTTTATCAGCCGGAGTTCGTACTTGTTGACACTTCCTTCTTAAAGACTTTGAAAGAGGAAGATGTTGTTTGCGGGTTAGGGGAAATTATTAAGTATGCGTATCTGGGTGATGATAAATTATATTCAACATTTAGAAGTGAATTGAAACAGATATTGAAGTTAAGTCCCGCGCCGACTACTAAGACAATCGAAACTTGCATAAACATGAAAGCTTCTGTTGTACAGGCAGATGAAATGGAAGGAGGACTGCGTAAAATATTAAATCTCGGTCATACTTTTGCTCATGCAATTGAGGTTGAGCAAGATCATAAAATAAAACATGGACAGGCTGTAATCATCGGATTAGTATGCGCGCTATATCTTTCCCACTTTAAAGGTATAATGAAAGCCGAAAAACTGGTGAAGTATATTTCTCTTCCTTTGTTCTTGCAGGATAAAATAACACTGGATAAATGCAACGTAGAGAATATATATAAAGTGATGCTTCGCGATAAAAAGGGAAGGGATGGTAAAACAAAATTCGTTCTACTTTCCGAGCCTGGTATTCTTTATTTGGATATTGAAGCCGACAAAGATTTGGTAATTCAGTCTCTCGAAGAAGGAATCTGTCACTTTATTTAATATGATAACAAAGAAAACTCTTTTCTTCTTTTTCATTCTATGTTCAATTGTGTTCTCGCAAGTAGAAAGAGAAACGCGTGCAGTTTGGCTGGCTACAAATCATAGATTGGACTGGCCGCCCACAAGCTACAATGCTGAGAAACAGAAGAAAGCCCTCTCCGATATCTTTGATGATCTCGAATCGAAAAAATTTAATACTGTTTACTTCCAGGCAAGAAGCAATGGTACAGTTATGTTTAATTCTTCCTTCGAGCCTCTTTCTCAATATATAACCGGTCAAGTTGAAGGTGAATCCGGTTACGATCCACTTAAATATGCGATTGAGCAAGCCCACAAAAGGGGAATTGAAATTCATGCGTGGATAAATGCGTGCATGATTTACGGCGGAACTGAAAAGGCAGTTCTTCAAAACAAAAATCATCTTTCTCAGAAAAAGCCTGAATGGATTGTTGAAGATGAGCGTGACGGACAAAAAACTCTTTGGGTTGATCCGGGTTTGCCGGAAGTTAGAGATTACATTTCCGACTTAATTACCGAGATGGTTGAGAATTATGATATCGATGGCGTTCATCTTGATTACATCCGCTATCCGGGTAAAAATTTTGAAGACGATTTCTCATATCAGATTCATGGCGCTGGACTTACAAGAGATGATTTCCGCCGGAATAATATTTCTTTATTAGTAAAAGAGATTTACGAGAAAGTTAAATCCGTTAAGCCATTAGTAAAAATTGGCGCTGCTCCAATTGGTGTGTATAAAAAACTTCCCGGTATGTCAGCATGGGAAAGTTATTACGATATCTATCAGGATTCATACGGCTGGATGAAAAGGGGAATAGTTGATTACTTGACTCCGCAGATTTACTGGAGCCTTGATGAGAATCCACGGTTTGATTTATTGGCGAAAGACTGGACTTCCAATTCCAACGGACGCGGAGTAGTGCTTGGTATAGCCGCTTACAAAGAAAATGTTAAGCCGGATATTGATGAAATGATTAAGCTCTCCAGAAAATTGAAAGCCGATGGAGTTTCATTTTTTAGGTATCAGCATATCAAAAATATTGACTTCCCATTATTTCAGTATAGGACATTTCCAGCAGCAATGCCCTGGTTAAAAGGAATTTATCCGCCAGCACCATTTAATTTTACTTCTAATGCTGCGACTGAAAAGAATTTTTATTCGCTGAAATGGGAAATAGAGAAAAGCGCGAATCCAAATGACAGTGTAAGCTATATCGCTATTTATAATCTGCCGAAAAAAAACTCCGAACCTTTGACGGAATATTTATTTGATATTGTTCCGGCACTTAAAACAAGTGTAACTCTTGCAATTGATAAACCGAAAAAGGTGAATTATTATTTCAGCGTTAAATCGGTTAACAAACTTTGGAATGAAAGCGTTGAGGCCTCCGGAGTTGTATCAATAGAAATTCCTCAGATGAAAGAATTGGCTAAGCTAAATGAAGAAATTGCAAAGCCGCTGCTTATTAAAGAATCTAATAACAGCGCGATGGTTGTGCTGCAGAACAGTTTGGATGAACAGATAGAAATATTCGGCGGGAAAGGAAAAGTATATTCTCTGCTAAAGAAAGAGAATGCTTCAACCGGTAAAAACATATTTACACTTAAAAATGATTTTAAGAAATACGATGCTCTGAAAATTGTATTCGGAAGTTCTAAAAAAGAAGTAGAGCTTAAGCTACTTTAAATACTTCTCGAACCACTCCCGCCTTAACCCGGCAGCTTCATCTCTATGTGTTTTCAAAAAATGATCTCCCCCTTCAAGAAGTACCAGCTTGTGAGGATGATTTAACTCTTGGAGTTTTCCGGCTAATCTTATTGAATCTTCCGGGCTGACACGATTATCATTTGTCCCGTGAAAAAGCAGAAGAGGAGTTGTATTGCAGAGCTTTTCCGGAAAATTTAGGATGGAGCGTTTTTCAAACTCTTTTTGGAAATTCACATCCGTGTAATTCAGCTTCATTCGTTCTATAAGGTGCTGCATAAAATTATTTTCGCCGGAATTGTTTCTCAGTTCCGCAATTGCTCCAATTACAACTGCGGCCTTAAATATATCAGTTCGTGTTAAAGTTAGATATGTCATCAATCCGCCGCGGCTCCATCCTTCAATTCCCCATTTGGCTGTATCAGCAAACTTTAATTCATCAGCTAAGGGAATTAGATTAAGGACATCATCAACATCGCTGCCGCCGAATTCATCTTCTCCTTCGCTGCCGGCATTGCCCCGGTATTGTGAAGCAAGTACAACATATCCCCAGCTGGCAATTTGTCCGAATATTCCTTTAGCGTTAAACTCATCAATTGCGCCGGCGCTGCCGAATCCGCCACGGCACCAAATGATACACGGATATTGTTTTGATTGATCTTTAGGATAAGCGAGGTAGCCATTTATTTTTAATCCGCCGGATAAATAAGTTATCTTTTCTAAGAGAGTATGCTCGAGAGTTTCAGAGCCCCAGCCGCTGGAAATCATTTTCTCTTGAATGGAACTAAGTTTTATTTCTTGCCGTAAAACAAAGCGGGTATTCATAATTTCCTTTATAAAATAGTTAAATTAGAGTTGTAAGCTTTTCAGTAAAAGAAATTACTACTGCATAGCTCTCAATAATTTATAAACCAATTTACAGATTAACACTTATGTCTAAAAACAAACATATCTCAAAAAAGCAGATGAACAAGAACCGGTTTATGCAGATTACTGTTGTGATCGTTCTAGTTGCATTTGTAGCATATTTTGTTCTCTCAAATCTATTATTAACAAACAATCCGGTAAATCCGGAGCTGGAAAAAGCCGTGACTGGAAAAGCAGCTTATTCGTTTACCAAAGAAGGTGATCTTTCTTTCACAAACAAAAATGGTGATGCAATTGCTCAAATAGAAATTGAGATTGCTGATGATAACCAGCAGCGTCAAACAGGTTTAATGTTCCGCAATACAATGGCGGAAAACCAGGGCATGCTTTTTATCTTTGATACTGAGGAGCCGCAAGCGTTCTGGATGCACAATACAATTCTTCCGCTCGATATTATGTATGTGAATTCCAAAATGGAAATTGTGACCATTATTAAAAACGCAAAACCGTTTGATGATACTTCTCTTCCTTCTGTTAAACCGGCACAGTATGTTGTAGAAGTTAACGCCGGCTACACAGATAAGCTTGGAATTAAAGAAGGAGATAAAATTGTTTGGAGAAGAAGCTGAATAGAACAAATCTGTTTTCATTAAAACCGCAGATAAATATTTTGTCATGCCGAGCGGAGTCGAGGCAAGGCTAACGGTTAAACGATTTCATTTCTCGACTATGCCCCGCATAAGTTGCGAGGCAAGCTCGAAATGACACTATCAGCAAAATTATTTTTATGAAAGAGATAACACCTTTAATAGCTACCTTACTTTTATCATGCGCGGATAGAAAAGGATTAGTCGCGCAGATTTCCCAGTTCATTTTTCAGCGGGGAGGCAATATCCTTAATCTGGATGAGCATGTTGAAAGAGAAGAGAGCATGTTCTTTACAAGAGTTGAATGGGATACCGCAGAAGTAATTATCTCTCAAGCGGAATTTGAAATTGAATTTGCAGCACTGGCAAATGAGTTTTCGGCTGACTACAAAATATTTTACAGCAATAAAAAACATAACGCCGCAATATTTGTCTCGAAGTATGAACACTGTCTGCAGGAAATTTTATGGCTTAACAGCATAGGGGAGCTTGAAGCGGATATAAAGCTTGTGGTTTCCAATCATTTGGATTTAGAACCGTTAGCCGCGCAATATAAAATTCCATTTATCTGCTTTCCGGTTAACGCACAAAACAAAGCCGAAGTTGAAGCAAAAGAAATTGAATTGTTAAAGGAAAACGAAATTGATACAATAGTTCTTGCACGCTACATGCAAGTATTATCAAACGATTTTGTAAAGCAGTATCCATTTAATATCATCAACATTCATCATTCTTTTTTGCCGGCGTTTGTCGGGGCTAATCCTTACAGACAAGCATACGAAAAAGGTGTTAAGATAATTGGCGCTACAAGCCATTACGTAACTGCCGATTTGGATGAAGGGCCTATTATTGAGCAGGGCGTTGCGAGAATTTCCCACAAAGATTCCTTGAAAGATTTAATAAGCAAGGGAAGAGAACTGGAAAGATCGGTTCTGGCGAAAGCAGTAAAATATCATCTCGCAAACAGAGTGCTTCCGTTTGGAAAGAAAACGATAGTGTTTGAGTGAGGACGTGAGACAGTAAACGGAAAAAGTGAAACGTCAAAAAATGATTTGCTCTTGCGTCTTACGTTTCCCGTTTTGCTACTTACGCTTTCGGATTCATCAATTCTTTTTTCACTTCAATCATTTTTTCCGCAAAGAGAGAAAGTTTTTCATAAGGAATATCTCCGCCGATATTTCTTAAATCTACTAAAGAAGAATAATCCCTTACCAAACCGAGAAGGGGCTGCGTGCTGTCAGCCTGTTTATCTTTGGGCGGAGTCCAGGCAAGCAGATCGTTAGGCGTACATTTAAATGCTAAACATATTTTTTCAAGTGAGGCAAGAGGGATGTTCTCGAATCTACCCGATGCAAATCTTGAAGCACTGGCTTTTGATATGCCGGCTTGTATTAAAAAACTTACCGGAGAGGTAATGCCTTTCTGCTGAAAGATATGTGCTAAGTTGTACTTTAACATAATAACTCCCGCTTTTTATTTTTTGATTTTGAGCAACGCTTTCAAACTTTTTACAAGACCGTTTTGATTAGCTGCAAAGCAAATTGAATTGCATGCAAAGGAACATTTAACTTATACGAAGGAACTTTACACGCATTAAATGGAACTATACTTGCATTCGAGGGAACAAATAAGACGCGAATAAAAACAATTTGCTCATTTGAGAGAACTATACGTGCGTTAAAAGGAGCCTTGCGCGCATTTAGAGGAACTTTGTTAGCATAAGAAGGAACCATTTTTGCATTCAGTGGAACTTTACAGTTATGCAAAGGATACTTTAGATCGTACAAAGGAACTATTTAAAGCAAAATCCTCGCTTACGCGCTCAAAACGCAGTTTTACACAATTATTTTAAAAGAACAAGTTTTTTTGTCTCGATGTAACTGCCGGCTTGTAAACAGTAGAAGTAAATTCCGGATGCCATCTCTCGACTACGCTCGAGATGATCGACGTTGAATGTTGCTTTGTAGTTACCCGGTTGCTTGTATTCGTTTACAAGTGCGATAACCTCTTGCCCGAGGAGATCGTAAACTTTTAGTGTAACAAAGCCGGGAGTTGGAAGTTGATAGTTGATAGTCGTTTCCGGGTTAAAGGGGTTAGGGTAGTTTTGGGAAAGAGAAAAAGATGTAGGAATGTTATGCTCTTCTACATCTGTGAGCAAATTTTCAAGAGGTGCTTTCCATAGTTCGTCTTTTGTAACAAAGAAAAGATATTTATCATCCACGGCTAAAGAAACAATATTGGTTATTCCAAGAAATTTTTGCTTCCATGTGTTTCCATTATCAAAAGAAACCCAAATTGCGCCATTGGGCAAATAGCAACCAATAACTGTATTGTTATACGCGACTAATTTTATGTAATAATCTAATGATAAAACCTTTTCAATAGTTTGGCAACAATCTTTAGAACGGTAAATACCATCCTTGGCGCTCACAAACATGTATTGATCGCCGGTTGTAATTGATTGAGCAGGTATATTATGAAGTATTCCATCGCTAAATACAGCACCATTATATTTTACGATTCCATCACTTCTTGCCATTATTATTTGACTTAAGTATTCGTCAAAATCATAAACAGTTGTACCAGTCGCCCCGTGGACTCCAATCGAACTTGTCCGAGGAATAGTTAAGTTAACCCAAGTAAAACCATTGTCAAAAGTGGCATAAGAATCCCAACCAAATTTGAACTTATGTGTGCCGGGAGTTAATAAACTTGATACATTATTTCGATCAACAGTAAAAGAATTCCAATTAATTTGGTTTGAATTGGACATATACTTTAAAATTCCTGCTCCAAGAAAAAGATTTTTCCCGTTACTTGTTAAGTAATTAATCGTGTTTTGAGTTGTTCTAAAGAAAACAGTTTCTTTACTTTGCCATGACATACCTTTATCAGTTGATATTAAAAATGTCTTGTAATCTTTCTGCTCGCAATATATTTTTTTGCTAATGTAATAGTATGGAAATTCACTTATTTCGGACCAGTTTTTGCCAGCATCTATTGATTTGTAATTTTTAGAAATACTATTGGTTGAAACAATCATATAAATAATTTCATCATCGCTCTTTATAAATTCAACGCGGTATGTATCTTGTAAATTTGGTAAAGCAATTTTAGTCCATTGCTTTCCAAAATCAGTGGAGATAAACGCACCTAAATAGGATTTTAAGACAAGGGTGTTGTTAGCAACAACTATATTCCCTAACCAAAGGCGGTAGTCGTCTACTGGTAAACCATTATTTCTTACAGACCATGTAATTCCATTATCATCTGAAACGCAAAAAGCATTTTTTGTGTCATTGTTTGTATAGTACATAACCGAGGCATAAATTGTTTTACCAACTGATATTGTGCTTGAATTACTTAATGAATATGGGAACAAAGTTCGAATATTAGACTCAAATCTGTTCCACGTTTCGCCGTTATCATTTGAAATAAACCCATAACTAAGATCAAAGTATAAGGCTATGTACTTTTTTGCGTTATCATTTTGTGATTGTAAAATAGTATTACAATACTTAAGATCACTATTTATTAATTTAGTCCAGTTTTCTCCATTATCTTTAGATATAGCAACTAATGAATTTGCAGAATCATTATAACCATATGCGATAAGCAAAGAATCAAAAGTGAAAATTGTGCCTACTTCACCATTCCGATTAAATACGGTTTTTGCACTTTCCCATGTATTTCCCAGATTAGTCGAACGGTAAAGACCAAGCCCTTCACCAGAAATAAATATTATGGAATCTTTAATTCCTTTAACGTAAGGTGAAACACTTGTGCTAGATTGTAAAGAAGGTGTAGGTAATTTTTCCCATTGTGCTTTAATATTTACTGCAAGTAAAACTAGAATAATGATTATTAGCTTTTTCATTGTTGCCCCAAATTATTTCATCAAAATTAGTTTCTTTGTCTCGCTGTAACTGCCGGTTTGCAAGCGGTAAAAATAAATTCCGGATGCCATCTCTCGACTCCGCTCGAGATGACCGGCGTTGAATGCTGCTTTGTAATTGCCGGCTTGTTTGTATTCATTAACAAGAGTTTCAACTTCGCGCCCGAGGAGATCGTAAACTTTAAGTGTAACAAAACCGGCGGTTGGTAGCTGATAGTCGATAGTTGTTGATGGATTAAATGGGTTAGGGTAGTTTTGGGAGAGGGAAAAATTTGAAGGTGTCGGATTCTCTTTTGGAATTTCTATGTTTATTTGACCATACACCTTATTATTTAAAACGCATCCACAAATCGATTTAGATGCTAACACATTTGTACCGGATGCTGAATAATCTTTGTAGCCAAGGCTATCAGTAAAGGTTGTATATGTTTCACCAGATCCTTTTATTGTAAAGCTTGTTAAGTCACGCCCAAAAAGATTATTGATTGATGTGCTAGCATCATATAGTGAGTAATTTATACAATTTTGTTTATTAAGATCATAACAGAAAGTTATATGGCTTTTGTTTTGATTTATATAGAAAAACGAACTTTCATATGAAGAAATTTCATCACTTCTGAATTTATTTAAAATCTTGTAGTACAATAATCCATCAAAAAACCTTACAGTATCAACTACTTCCCAAATTTCACTAAATTTTACAGTATAAGTTCCATGTGTACCTCCACGCCAAGAATTATAAAACCATTTATTACCTTTTTTTAGCGGGAAATACCCTAATGTTTTTTCTTCTATTATTTCGAATGAATTCGATAACAAATACAAGGAAGGATTATCGAGGCTAGTAAATTTGAAACGACAGTATTTTGCGGCAATATCTGGAATTTTCCAATAAAAACTATTGTGATAGGATATTTTAGTTGAGTCTGCTTTTAAAGCATTTGCTATTAAATTCCACGTTGAACCATCATCTAAGGAATATTCAATTTTATAATTAGCTATAAATTCTACATCATAAATAATTTCACGTATTTCACCTTCTAACCATATTAAAGAATTGATTTCAGTTTTTAAAGAAAACCTGGGATTTTCTTTTATCGTTAAAGTATCTGTCATTGCGAAAATTTGTGGATTAACAGAATCTTCTATTTTAAGAATATACTTTCCAGGCCAGTAAGGGGCTGCTAAATAAGCAAATTTTCTTTTTAACTGAATAATAGGAAAAGATGAAGAAGTATAACCAATTGGAATAAATGAGAAAGTTGCGTTTGATTCAGTTTCATAATTTAATTGCCAAGTCACTTCCATTGTCGAATTAGGTGTAATTCTTAAACCGCTAATTGATGCTGCCTTTAAATTAGTTATTTGCATCGAATCGGTAACAATTGCTTTGCTTTTACTCCATTGTGCGCTTACAACTACAGAAAGTAAAAACAAGATTGAGATTATCAATTTTTTCATTTATCCCTCCATCTATTTCATCAAAATTAATTTCTTTGTCTCGTTGTAACTGCCGACTTGCAAACGGTAGAAGTAAATTCCGGATGCCATCTCTCGACTCCGCTCGAGATGACCGGCGTTGAATGTAGCTTTGTAGTTGCCGGGTTGTTTATATTCATCAACAAGTGTTGCAACTTCCTGACCGAGCAGATCAAATACTTTTAGTGTAACATGTTCTGCATTTGGAATTGCATATTCAATTGTTGTGTTTGGGTTAAACGGGTTAGGGTAGTTTTGAGAGAGGGCGAAACTGTTGGGGATATTTTTTGCCAATATAATTTGTTGATCATCTACCGAAGTTTTAATTGTGGTTCTAAATAATCCCGTGCCGCTTGTACCTACATATAAATTATTGTTGTACCAAAGCATGGAATAAGCTTTAAGAAAATTGTAAGGATAATTGTTTTCAGTTGAAGTCCAGTATTTACTCCCGACTCTAGTCCAAGTACTGCCTTGATCAGTAGAGCAATAGATACCAGAATATGTTGCAACCAAAGTTGAGTCACCGATT
This sequence comes from Melioribacteraceae bacterium, assembly GCA_041859025.1. Taxonomy (GTDB): domain Bacteria; phylum Bacteroidota; class Ignavibacteria; order Ignavibacteriales; family Melioribacteraceae; genus Stygiobacter. The sequence goes on from JBHEKZ010000553.1 coordinate 10,624, forward strand.
TTTATTAAAGAATAAATTCCTGTTCCCTCGATTCCTTTATTTGATTGTTTCCAGTTAACATTCCCTTTTTGAGTTATGTAAATACCGTTAAAAGTACCGGCAATTAAAGTTCCCTTGTCTTCAATTATTGAGGTCACATATTTATTCCCCAGACCATTATTAATTGGTGCCCAATTATTTCCAAAATCATTTGATATATAAACTCCACCATCTGTGCCCGCATATAAAATAGATTCCGAAGAGATGATATCCATAACATTTAAGTTCGCAAGCCCATTATTTATTTCAAACCAACTAACAAGCGAATTTTCAAATCTATAAATTCCAAGATTTGTACATGCATAAAGATTGTTGTTCAAATATCTTAATGCTCGTACTTCTTTACCATTTAGCCCCTTATTAATTTCCTTCCATGTAATTCCATAATCTAAAGAATAGAATACGCCTAACATTGTCCCCGCGTAAAGTATTTCCCCGACTATTTCAATTGTATTTACGTTACAGTAGAAATCTCCTACCTTAACTAAATGCCAGGAATTTCCCTTGTCTGAAGACTTGAGTATTCCCCAGCCAGTGCCTGCATAAATATTCCCTTTTAGTTGAACTAGGGTATTTACATAATTGAATCTCTCTCCTAATTTTGATTTACACCAAACCTTACCATTGTGTGTAACCAAATACATTCCATCGTATGAGGTCATAAACAAATTCTGATTTTCCATCAAAAAATCTAATGAAGAATAACTGTGAAATTGACTATCCCAATTAATTCCATTATCTGGTGAAAAAAATGTTCCATTATTACTACTGGCAAAGATGTTGTTTCGGATTGCAAAAATTTTTCCAACATCTGACCAGACAGGATGTTTACGGGTTACCCAACTGGTTCCATCATTTTCAGAAATATAAATCCCATCAGGAGTGCCTACATACATTTTCGAACCATCCAGAAATAAATCGAACACCATCACATTATTACCAGTAATCTGCAATTTATTCCAGGTCGATCCATGGTCTATTGATAAATATAAGCCATCATTGGCACCGTAATAAAGCTTGTGATTGTATGATTTCAATACTCTAACCGAGAAGTTAGTTGTTTTCTGCCAACTAGATCCACGATCATATGAGCTGAATATACCTGAATCTGTTGATATGTAAATTCCATTATTGTGTTCTATAATAATATTGATCCATGAATTTATCAGACCGGAATTAATTTCTTCCCAATGTTCACCCATGTCGGCTGATCTGAACATGCCTTTATTCGATGTTCCAGCATAAAGGTAATTATCTAAAAGTAAAATAGCTGAAATGTATGGACCTGTAATACCGTTATTAATATATTTCCAAGCCTTGCCATAGTTAGTCGATAAAGCCAAGCCATGATTATTCACAGTTACTAAAAACAATGAATCTCTGACTATTAATTTATTTGGGAATGCATCCAAATATTCAGTAAATGGTTTGTCATATTTTGGAATTTCCAATTTCTCCCATTGTGCATTAACAGTAATTGCAAGTAATAGTAAAGTAGCTATTGTTAGCTTTTTCATTTGTGCCCCAAATTATTTCATCAAAATTAATTTCTTGGTTTCGTTATAACTGCCGCACTGCAATCTGTAAAAGTATATTCCACTTTGTAGAGACGCCCCATGTCGCGTCTTTACGCTAAACACTACATTATAAGTTCCAGCGCTTTTATATTCATCAACAAGTGTTGCAACTTCCTGCCCGAGCAGATCAAAAACTTTTAGTGTAACGTGTTCACTCTTTGGGATGGAGTAACTAATTGTTGTTTCCGGATTAAACGGGTTAGGGTAGTTTTGAGAGAGGGAATATCCCGTATGAATAGATTCTATTGGTTCCAAACCGCTTATAGTTTGGTTATTGAATTTAGTAAGGTAATACTCTGAAGATTCCATGCCGCTGACATAGCTGCGTCCGAAAACCAGCATTAAAATTCCAACTTCTTTTCTAATCTTAAACTCATAGTTATATTTTGATAGAGTAGGATTGCTGGGATCGGGGAAAATAATTCTTAAGAAAATGTCTAAGCCCGTTGGATTTTCTTTATACCGAAAGAACTTTGATGTATCCGGAGAACCGGCTTTAAATGGAAATAAGGTCAAAGGATCTGTTGCTGTACTTGAATATAATTCATGATTTAGAGATACTGATTCTATAATTGTAATTGTTGTGGAATCCTTAACGCTTTGAAGAGGTATACCATAAGTATCTCGGGTTGCATTTTTTCTTTGTCTGATTTCCCAAAAAATAAAACCATTTGGTTTTTCGGATTTGCTGAGTACCCGATATTCAATAAAACCGGATTCGGTCGAAGAGAAATGGGATACATACCCGACTTGTTTTGTAACATAAGTGTATTCCCATTTGTTGCCGACCGTTCCAGGAAAGCAGTCGTTAGTTTGGGGCATTTGTGCGAACGCAAAATTTGTTATAGCAAATAACAGAACAAGCATTTTTGATTTAGGGTTTATCATCTTATTAGTTCCATCTGTTATTTCATCAGAATTAATTTCCTTGTTTGGTTGTAAGTGCCGGCTTGCAAGCGGTAGAAGTAAATACCGGATGCCATCTCTCGACTCCGCTCGATATGACCGACGTTGAGTGTTGCTTTGTAATTACCGGCTTGTTTGTGTTCATTAACAAGAGTTGCAACTACGCGGCCTAGGAGATCGTAAACTTTTAGTGTAACAAAGGCGGCAGTTGGAAGTTGATAGTTGACGGTCGTTTCCGGGTTAAAGGGGTTAGGGTAGTTTTGGGAAAGAGAAAAGCCCGAAGGGATGTTTGATGGTTTATCGTCAACGTTTACTAAATAATTTTCTAATACTTCTCCATACTTCTTTCCGTTGAGAATGCAGCCTACAACATAAGTTTCTAAGAAGCCTTTCATTGCTTGTCCATTATACACGCTAAAACCAATGCTGTCAGTAAATACATGATATAAGAAGTCGCCAAATACATAGCTCGTATAGTGCTTACTAAAAAGATTACTCAGATAACTTCTGCACGATAGAACGTCAAATGAGAAGCTGTTTTGCCATAAAAACAGCTTATTTGGAAATACGGTAATTATATTGTTGTTTTGGTTGATAAGTATGGTATCGGCAGTCTCGAAGGTATCATTTTGCTCGTTAATACGTTTTGAAGTTTCAACAAGTGCAGTTGTGTTGTTGAGGTTTATCTGCTGTCTTTCAACAACTCTCCATATCTGTTGAATTGTTTTCGAGTAGATTGGCTCTCCCAAAGGATACGCTTGGCTGTATTGTTTATAAAACCATTTGTTGCCTACTTCAAGAGGAAAGTAAAAATTAGAGCTTTGAGCTATGGAGTTTATTGAAAAGACAGTACTCAGTAATAGCAAGGTTTTTATTTTCATTACATCTCCCCAGATATAGGATAGATATGTACAGCAATATTTATTCCGTGCTTAAAATCTAAAATATATAAAGAAAGTGCAATGCAATTGCAGAGTTACTGCGTATAAAATTCGCATTACATGTATAGTTTGCGGGAATTGGGAAAATTTGAAGTAGTATATAGGAAGTAGCGGGGTATTATGTCCCGCTACATTATTTTAAGAAGGCTAGTTGTAACTTTTGTAAAAGTAGTTGTCTAGAAATTCCGTTGTTTTTCCCCCTGCGGTCATTGTTACTTTTCCCTTGTAACGTGTTGTCAAAGAAATTTGAGTATCGCGCGAACCCGTGAAATTATAAGTATCTCCGCTAATAGCACTTTTTAAAGTAACATTTATAGCTGTTTCGCTATATGTTCCGGTCGCATCATCTTTAATTTTGTAAAGGAAACTTGTTGTACCACGTGAGCCGCCATAGGTCAAATCTCCTGTGCCGGTAAAAGTTCCGTTTTTTCCCGCTAGATCCATAGTGCATTTTAACGAGTCAACTTGACTGCCGCTAGTTATGTAAAATTCCATTTTCCATTTACCGGTGATTAATTCATCGTTTGTTGGATTTGTTACTTCATCGTCTTTAGAGCAAGAAACTAAAAGAAGGGTAAGCAGCAAAAAATAGATATACTTAAGTCTCATAACGTACTCCGCATAAGTTTGAGTTTTATTATTGAAATAATAACAATGTTGATGTGTATCTATATCGCAAAACTAATATTCAATTAAACCGAGCGAAGCAGGAAAGCCTCTCTTCCCAAAAGAAATATAAAGAAATGGTTTGATTTTATCTCCCTTTGAAAACAAAAAAGGCTGATGTTACTCAGCCTTAAATTGTGAGTATGTTATTTTTTCTTTCGGATTACTTTCTTAACCGGCTTTTTAGCCACAGTCTTTTTAACAATTTTCTTTACTGCTTTTTTTACCGGCTTAGCACTTGCTTTTTTCTTTACTACCTTTTTAGCAACCGCTTTCTTTACAACTTTCTTTTTAACCAACGCTTTTTTTGCGGCTGGTTTAGTCTTTTTTGCTGCCTTCACAGATGCGGCTTTTTTAACAACTTTCTTTTTAGCAGCCGGTTTTTTCTTAACAGTTTTAGCTTTCTGCTTTGCGGCTATCAAATTCAAAGCGCCGCCGGAAATAAACCAAGCAATTTGTCCGGCGTTGAAAGAATGGTTTAATATAATTTCATCAACCGAGCCATCTTTATGTTTAACAATTAGCTGAACTTGTTTTTCCGGAGCTAGTGCGCTCAAGTTCGGGATGCTTAATCTATCATCTTCTTGAATCTTATCGTAATCGCTAGGATTAGCGAAAGTAAAAGGAAGCATTCCTTGTTTCTTCAAGTTAGTTTCGTGAATGCGTGCAAAAGATTTTGTTATGATTACTTTGCCGCCAAGGAAGCGTGGCTCCATAGCAGCGTGTTCGCGTGAAGAACCTTCGCCATAGTTTTCATCGCCGACAACAACCCATCCGATATTCTGCGCTTTGTATTCGCGTGCAACTTCGTGAACTTGTTTGTATTCACCAGTGAAAAGATTTTTTGCCTCTCCAGCGTTTCCTGTATAAGCATTTATTGCACCTAAGAACATATTCTTGGAGATATTATCAAGGTGTCCGCGGTATTTTAACCAAGCACCGGCCGGAGAGATATGATCAGTTGTGCATTTACCTTTTGCTTTTAAGAGGAGAGGCGCGTCAACTATATCGCTGCCGTCCCAAGCTTTGAACGGTTCCATAAACTGGAGGCGGTCAAAATTATCGGGCATTGCAATTTTTGTTTTAAATCCGTTTTTGCTCGGTGCAAGAAAACCTTTTTTATCTTTCAAGAAATTTTTCTTTGGAAGTTCTTCTCCGTAAGGCGCATCAAGTTTTACTTGTTCGCCATTTTCATTTACCAAATAATCAGTCTCCGGATTGAATGAAAGCTTGCCGGCAACTGCGAGCGCAGTTGTAATTTCGGGGCTTGCAACAAAGCTGTATGTCTCAGGATTGTTGTCATTACGTTTAGCAAAATTTCTGTTAAACGAATTAACAATAGTATTTTTTTCACCGGTTTTTATATCCATACGTTTCCACATGCCTATGCATGGTCCGCAAGCGTTGGCTAAAACTTGTCCGCCAAAATCGGTAAGGGTTTTTAACTGACCGTCACGTTCAATAGTCGCGCGTACTTGTTCGGAGCCTGGAGAGATTTTGTATTCAGCTTTTGCTTTCAATCCTTTAGATAAAGCATTCTTCACAATGTTAGCGGCGCGGTCAATATCTTCGTAACTGCTGTTTGTACAGCTTCCGATTAACGCTACGCTAACTTTTTCCGGGAAGTTGTTATCGACAATAGCTTGTTTCATTTTAGATAAAGGCCAAGCGCGGTCGGGAGTGAATGGTCCATTCAAGTGCGGTTCTAATTCATCTAGATTAATTTCAACAACTTGATCGTAATACTTTGCCGGATCGGCATAAACTTCTGCATCAGCTTTTAGCACAGCCGCATTTTTGCGAACAAGCTTAGCAACATCTGCACGGTCTGTTTTTTCTAAGTATGATGCCATTTTTTCATCGAATGGAAACACAGAACAAGTCGCGCCAATTTCAGCGCCCATGTTACAGATAGTTGCTTTGCCGGTACAAGAAATTGATTCGGTGCCTTCGCCAAAATATTCTACAATTGCGCCGGTGCCACCTTTTACTGTAAGTAAGCCGGCAAGTTTTAAAATTACATCCTTTGGAGAAGTCCATCCGCTAAGTTTACCGGTTAATTTAACGCCAATAAGTTTCGGCCATTTTAATTCCCAAGGCATACCGGCCATAACATCAACTACATCTGCGCCGCCAACGCCAATTGCAAGCATACCCAAGCCGCCCGCGTTTGGTGTGTGAGAATCGGAGCCGATCATTAATCCGCCCGGGAAAGCATAATTTTCTAAAATTACTTGGTGAATAATTCCGGCACCCGGTTTCCAGAAACCTACACCATACTTTTGGCAGATGGTTTCAAGAAATTCATAAACCTCTTTGTTCTCTGCGATTGCATCTTTAAGATCAGATACACTTCCGTTCTGAGCAACGATTAAGTGATCTGCATGAGCAGTAGCCGGAACAGCGGCTTCTTTTCTTCCGGCATGCATAAACTGAAGCATAGCCATCTGCGCAGTTGCATCTTGCATCGCAACACGGTCGGGTGCGAAATCCGCGAAATCTTTTCCGCCTACGTAAGGAGTTTTAGGAGATTCCCACAAATGTGAATAGAGAATTTTTTCTGCGTAAGTCATCGGTCTGCCGACTACTTTGCGTGCGCTTGCAACTTTATTCTGAAATTGAGCATAAACTTTTTTGATCATATCAAAGTTTGCTGTCATTGTAGTTCCTATATTGTTTGAAATCGGTACAAAGATAAAAAAATGGCGGGAATAATTTTAGAGAATAGAACGCAGATTTTTTATGATTGTTATGAAAAATCATGATTAATCATAAGCGATCTTGGTGAATCTGCGTTCTACTTTTTTACTTTATCATACTTAATGAAATTCTCTGCTTTGGTACATCAATCCCAATTACGGTTACATCAATAATATCACCTACTTTTAACAGCTCGAGCGGATTCTTCACAAACTTATTTGCTATTTGTGATATGTGAAGCAATGCATCCTGCTTAACGCCAATATCTACAAACGCACCGAAATCCACTACGTTGCGTACGGTGCCTTTTAACTTCATTCCATCTTGCAGATCCTCTATTTTAAGAACGTCGCTTCGCAAGATTGGCAAAGGCATTTCTTCTCGGGGATCGCGTCCCGGCTTTTTTAAGTTGTCAAGAATATCAACAAGTGTCGGCTCGCCAACTCCTATATCTTTTGCAACTTTTTCAACTCCTTTTGTTTTTACAAACAGCTCAACAAGATTTCCTTTTTCGTTGATATGTGTAGTGGAAAGATCGCAGAGTTTTAAAAGTTTTGTTGTAGCTTCGTAAGACTCGGGATGAATTGAAGTATTATCGAGCGGATTTTCTCCGTCCGGAATGCGTAAAAATCCCGCACACTGCTCAAAAGCTTTTTCGCCCATTCCGGTAACATCCATCAGTTCTTTTCTGTTTTTGAATTTGCCGATTCGCTCGCGGTACTTAACTACATTATTTGCAATTCTTTTATTTAAGCCGGAAACATAATTAAGCAGTGAAGCGGAGGCTGTGTTGACATCAACACCAACATAGTTTACGCAGCTAACAACTACATCATCAAGTTTTTTGGAAAGAAGCTTCTGATCAACATCGTGCTGGTACAAACCAACGCCGATTGATTTTGGATCTATCTTTACAAGTTCTGCAAGAGGATCGAGAACTCTGCGGGCGATAGAAATATTTCCCCGCTGGCTTGCTTCAAGGTCAGGAAATTCATCTTTAGCAACTGCGCTTGCGGAATAAACCGACGCACCGGCTTCGTTAACAATTAGGTAATGGCATTTCAGTTTTTGTTCTTTAATCAAATCTGCAACAAGCTGTTCTGTTTCGCGGCTTGCAGTTCCGTTGCCAATAGCAATCAAATTAACTTTGTGGCGTTCGATCATATCAATCAAAATTCTTTTTGCTTCCGCTGTTTTATTTTGCGGAGGATGGGGGTACATTGTAGCTCCTTCGATGTACTTTCCTGTTGTATCTATTACGGCAAGCTTAGAGCCGGAATAAAAACCGGGATCGATTCCCAAAATCATTCTGTTGCTGATTGGGGGCTGAAGCAGAAGCTGGCGCAAGTTAGAAGCAAAAATTTCGATTGCGTGTAGATCGGCTTCTTCGGTAAGAAGATTTCTTACTTCGCGCTCGATGGATGGAAAGATCAACCGCATGAAAGAATCGTCAACAACTTCTTCAAGAATATCGAGGAAGGAAGATTCATCATACTCAAAATATTTGTCGAAGATTCTGTTTAAAACACCCGGCTTATCAAAGCTAAGAATTGCTTTTAAGTAGCCGTCGCTTTCGCCACGGTTGATAGCCAGAATCTGGTATTCTTTAATTTTATTCAGCGGCGCGGAGAAGTTGTGGTAAACATCATACACATCTTTCTTTTTGAGGTTCGGATCTTCTTTTTTATTCTCATTCTTTGAAGAAACAATAGTTGCTTCTTCTTGCATAAACTCGCGAACTTCCTGGCGTACTTCCGCTGTCTCACTGATCATTTCGGCGATTATATCTTTAGCACCCTGCAATGCTTCGGCAATAGTTTCAACGCCAAGCTCAGCGTTGATATACTGCGCCATAATTTCATCAAAGTTTCCGTTGAAGTTCGGATTCTGCAAAATGAAAAGCGCTAGAGGTTCCAACCCTTTTGCTTTAGCTATTGTTCCGCGGGTTTTACGTTTTGGTTTGTATGGAAGATACAAGTCCTCAACTTCCTGAAGTTTTGTCGCCGCATTTATCTTGTCGCGAAGTTCATCTGTAAGTTTGCCTTGCTCTTCAATGCTTTTCAGCACTGTTGCTTTGCGTTCTTCGAGAATAGTTAAGTAGCTCAATCTGTCTTCAATGTTGCGCAGGAAATCTTCATCCAATCCGCCGGTATGCTCTTTGCGGTAGCGGGCAATAAAAGGAACCGTAGCGCCTTCGGTAAATAAATTTATTACAGTAACAACTTGTTTTTCAGCAATGTTAAGTTCTTTTGCAATGACTAAAGGAATATTCATAACTCTCCGGAAAATTTTGGGAATGCAAATCAAGGGGAAAGAAACTAAACTTTCCACTTGAAAAATTTTTATCTGTTATGTATAAAAAGAAAAGTTAGCAGAACAGTTCTTTTTCAACCAAATCACAAATAATGTGACCGATTGTAATGTGAGTCTCTTGAATTCTGGCAGTAATTGCAGAAGGAATTACTATCGGAAGATCAACCAAGTCTTTAAGTTTGCCGCCGTTTCCGCCTAAAAATCCGATAACATAGATATTCTTTGTTTTAGCTTGTTCAACTGCTCTTATAATATTAGGCGAATTACCGCTTGTAGAAATTGCTATCAGAACATCGCCTTTGTTTCCCAATCCTTCCAAAATTCTGGAGTAGGTAAACTCCCAGCCGAGGTCATTTCCGCCGGCAGAAAGGTTAGATGTATCTGTAGTTAAGGCAATTGCCGGAAGAGAGGGTCGGTTTACTTGAGCAGTCAGTCGAATAACAAATTCAGCTGCTATATGCTGGCAATCGGCTGCGCTGCCGCCGTTGCCGCAAAGAAGAAGTTTTTTCCCATTTTTATATGCGTCAACTAAGTTTTGAACAGCAACAAGAATTTCTGCTTTGCACGATTCTATAGTTTTAATCTTTACTTCGGCGCTTTCCTTAAGTGTCTCAGTAATAATTTTCTCTTTATCAAACATTTTTGCCTCATTTACTAACTGCAAAATAAAAAAGATTTAACTCTGTTGTTCAATCCGTTTTGAGGGTTGGTTTTTGGATAAATTGCACGAAAAAAGGATTGTCCAGTATGGTTTCATTCACTAAGTTTGGGCAATATTTCTCAAAAAATGAATATGAAAAGAATAACTGTTTACGAAAAGCCGACTTGCACAACTTGCCGCAACGTTTCCAAAATCTTAATTGAAAAAGGAATCGATTTCGCAAAAGTGAATTACTACATCGAACCTTTTAGCAAAACCAAACTAAACTCACTTTTGAAGAAAATGAACATGAAGCCGAGTGAATTGCTAAGGAAAAATGAAGATGTTTACAAGTCCATGAAACAGCAAATTACTGCAATGAGTGAGAGTGAAATTCTTGACTTGATGATAGAAAAACCGGATCTGGTACAAAGACCTATCGTTGAGGTTGGTGATAAAGCAATTCTTGCCCGTCCGGCTGAAGAAATCCACAAGTTGTTCTGAATAATTTAATGACTATAAATACAAAACAGGAATAAATAATGAAGCAAAAAATACTTTTCTGGGTTCTGGCCTTTTTAATTACTGCCGGTTCAGCAATTTATCAAAGAGTTACCGGACCAACCTACCCCTTGAGCGGTACAGCTAACCTTTCTGGAAAAACAATTAAATACAAACTGGAACGCAGTCATGTTTCTTCTGCCGGCTATGTGGTTGAGATTGACACTAATGATCCGGAAATAACCGGAGAGTTGTATTGGCGTCCGTATCTCAACAAAGGCGATTTTACTTATACCAAAATGACAGGCGATAAGATTTTAAAAGCTGAGTTGCCTGCGCGTGCAAAACTTCTAAAGTGGGAATACTTTGTAAAACTTCAAAAAGGAAGTGAAGAAGTTACAATTCCGGGTGAGCGTGTATTAGTAATTCGATTCAAAGATGATGTCCCGGTCTGGGTTTTAATCCCTCATATAATTGCAATGTTTGGCGCTATGTTATTATCTACAAGAACCGCGATCGAAGCGTTTAGTAAAACTGCTAATTTATATAAGCTTACTGTTTGGACTTTGGTTTTTCTTTTTATCGGAGGTTTCCCTCTCGGCTTTGCAATGAACGGTTATGCTTTTGGAGAAATGTGGGGCGGTTTTCCATTTGGTAACGATATTACTGATAATAAAACTTTAATCGCATTCTTAGGCTGGCTTGTTGCTTTTTATATGATTAAGAAAAATCTAATGCCGAAATTATTTGCAGTACTTGCAGCAATTTTAATGTTAATTGTCTATATGATTCCGCATAGTGTTTAAAGAATTAGATTAAGATCATGATTAAGGCCAAGAGCAAGAAGGACAACAGGTGAATGAAGTTTATTTTGATCATGAAAAACTGAAAGTGTATCAAAAATCTCTTGAATATGTTGAATGGATTTTTGGCATTCTTGATAAAATAAAATCACGAAGCAATATCATAGATCAAATTGAAAGAGCTTCGGAATCGATCTTGTTGAATATTGCTGAAGGGAACGGGAAGTATTCAGGTAAAGACAAATGCCGTTACTTTGATATTTCTAGAGGATCAAGTTTAGAATGCGCCGCTTGCCTTGATATTATGTTTAAGAAAAAATTGATTGATGGAGAAACAAAGATTTCTGGAAAACTTCAATTAAAAGAAATAGTTTCAATGTTAATTGGGCTTATTAAAGCAAATTCAGATAGAGTATATGAGCCCGATTCAGAATATAACACCTAATCATTCTTGATCTTGTTCTTGCTCCTGATTTTGATCTTCTTTACCCTAGATCAAGAGCAAGATTAAGGTCAAGATCAAGAGTTATTTAAGGAGAGAAAAGAATGTCTTCACACGAAACTCCAATTTCAAGCGGATTACCATCCAACGCTTATACCGAATTAAAGCCGGGCGAACAGTACGTTCCAATCATGTCGCCGGGTAAAATTTATCCCGAAGTAAATGCTTATTCCGTTGTAACCGGAATTGTAATGGCAATTGTATTTTCTGCCGCAGCTGCTTACCTGGGATTAAAAGTAGGACAAGTATTTGAAGCAGCTATTCCAATAGCTATTCTAGCTGTGGGTTTAACAAACGTTTTGGGCAAGAAGAATGGGATGGGTCAGAATGTAATTATTCAATCGATTGGTTCTTCATCAGGCGCAGTAGTTGCCGGCGCAATTTTTACTCTGCCCGGAATTTACATCCTTAATCTACAAGCAAGTTTTTTCCAGATGTTTTTTGCTTCTCTGCTAGGCGGATTTTTAGGAATTCTCTTTTTGATTCCATTCCGCAAATATTTTGTTAGCGAAATGCATGGAAAGCTTCCGTTTCCGGAAGGCACGGCAACAACAGAAATTTTGGTCGCAGGAGAAAAAGGAGGCAATCAAGCTTGGATTCTAGTTGTGAGCGGATTGATAGGCGGTATTTATGATTTTTTAGTTGCAACTTTTGGAACTTGGGCTGAAATTTTCACATCAAGAGTAGTTGGAGTTGGAGAAGTACTGGCAGACAAATTCAAATTAGTCTTTAGATTAAATACAAGCGCAGCCGTTGTAGGCTTAGGTTACGTAATTGGTCTGAAATATTCTGTAATAATAGTTGCCGGATCATTTCTTTCATATTTCGTTTTCGTTCCACTAATTGCTTATTTCGGTGATGGACTTACAACTACTGTAGGTTCCGGTGTAACTCTGTTAGTCAAAGATATGTCGGCGGAATTGATTTTCAGAAATTATGTCCGCCACATTGGTATCGGTGCAATTGCAATGGCCGGATTTATTGGTATAGTTCGTTCTTCCGGCGTTATAAAGTCTGCAATCTCTCTCGCGTTCAACGAAATTACCGGAAAGAAAGAAGCCTCTGATTCGGAAGAATTACGCACTCAAAAAGATTTGCCGATGAAAATTATTGTTATTGGAATTGTTGTTACGGCAATTATCTTATTCGTTTTCTTCTTGTTTGGTGTTGTCACAAACATTCTCCATGCGGTAGTCGGTTTATTGATTGTAATGATAATGTCATTTTTGTTTACAACTGTTGCAGCGAACGCTATTGCTATTACGGGAAATAATCCCGTATCCGGAATGACATTGATGACGCTCGTTCTCTCATCGATTATTTTAGTTTCCGTCGGACTTTCCGGTCCCACCGGAATGGTGTCGGCGTTAATAATTGGCGGTGTAGTTTGTACTGCTTTGTCAGTTGCCGGTTCATTTGTTACAGATTTAAAAATTGGTTACTGGCTCGGCTCATCTCCTCATAAACAAGAAAAATGGAAATTTGTAGGTGCATTAGTTTCTGCGGCTACAGTAGTTTGGATAATTTCCTTGCTGGATAAAATTTATGGTTTTGCCGGCGGTGGTTTACCTGCCCCTCAGGCAAACGCAATGGCCGCAATCATTCAGCCGCTAATGTCTAATCAACCTGCTCCGTGGATGCTTTATATTGCTGGTGCTTGCATAGCTTTAATATTAGCTATGATCAAAGTTCCGGTGCTTGCATTTGCGCTTGGTATGTATTTGCCGCAAGAAATTAATACACCACTTTTAGCTGGCGGGTTGATTTCTCATTATGTTTCTACAAGAAGCAAGGATGAGGGATTGAATAACGCTCGTAGGGAAAGGGGAACGCTAATAGCTTCCGGATTTATTGCCGGCGGCGCTTTGATGGGTGTTGTTAGCGTAATTATTCGTTCAACCGGTGCTAATTGGGTAATGGTAGAATGGGCAGAATCTCACGCGGCAGAAATTTTATCTTTTGTTATGTTCTGTTTGCTTTGCTTATACACAATTTGGGATTCCTTGCGCGCTAAAAAAGAAGCATAGAATTAATAAATAAATAGTTTTGCCAAAAACCCCGGACATTACCGGGGTTTTTGTTTTGAGAATATATGTCGTCCCAAAATTTTTCTCTTAGTTCCTGTTCTTTTAATAAGAACTTATTTCATAATTTTTCACCCGCTAATAATTAACTTTGTGGAGACCACAATGAAAATGCAGTACAATATTTTTTCATATTTCTTGGTGATTATAATGGTAGCACAAATGAGCTTTGCTCAAAATAAGGAACGCAAAGATATTCCGGCAAAATATAAATGGGATAACTCAATTATTTACAAAAGTGTTGATGAATGGAATAAAGATAAAGAGGCTCTTCAAGTTCAGATTGAGACTCTGAAATCTTTCCAAGGGAAAATGGGAAAGAATGCAGATCTCTTTTATACAACTTTGCGTTTGTATTTCGATATATATAAAACTTACTACAAATTTTCGGACTATGCTTTCCGTGTAGCCGATGAAGATCTTCGTATTAGTTCAAATCAATCGTTGAATCAAATATCAACGACACTCGGAACGAAACTTGGTGAAGCGGCTTCCTTTATTAGTCCTGAAATGCTTGGAATGGATGCTGAACGCATAAAAAAATTCTTTGATGAGAAAAAAGAACTGAATGAATTCAAGTTTTACGTTAGCGATATTTTACGTTTGCGTGCTCACACATTAACAGCTCGTGAAGAGGAAATTCTTGCAAGTGCCGGCTTAATTACTTCAACACCAAGTGAAGTACACAGTATTTTTTACAATGCTGAGAAACCCAATCCCAAAGTGAAATTGTCTAAGGGTGAGCAAATTGAATTAAACTCTGCAGCGTTCAACAAATACCGCACCGTCCAAAACCGTAAGGACCGGGAAATTGTAATGCGTGCAATGTTCGAAAACTATAAAAAGTTTGAGAACACATTCGGTGCTAATTTGGCCGGCAAAGTCCGCGGAGATTATTTCTACGCAAAAAACAGAAAGTATGAAACTGTGCTGGAAAGCTCACTTAATTCCAACAATATTCCGGTTTCAGTTTATGAAAATTTGATCAGTCAGATTCATAAGAATCTACCAACACTGCACCGCTTTCTCAAGTTAAAAGCAAAAATGCTCGGAATAGACAAACTTCATTATTACGATCTCTATGCTCCGCTTGTAAAATCTGTCGATTTCAAGTACAATGTAGAAGAGGGGCAAAAACTATTGCTTGATGTTTTCAAACCAATGGGTGAAGAATATGTTTCTACAGTAAAAAAATCTTTTGATGAAAAGTGGATAGATTACATTCCATCAACCGGAAAGAGAAGCGGCGCTTATTCATCCGGTGCGCAGTACGATCTGCATCCTTACATTCTTATGAACTGGACTGATGATTATGAATCTGTTTCAACATTAGCGCATGAGCTTGGGCATACCATGCACAGCTACTATTCTAACAAGAGCCAATCTCTTGTAGATGCACAGTACGCAACATTTGTGGCGGAAATTGCTTCTACAATAAACGAAACTCTCCTGAATAATTATATGGTTGCAAAGGTTAAAAGTGATGATGAGAAACTTTTCTTGCTAGGCTCGTATCTCGATTTATTGCGAACAACAATATTCCGGCAGACTTCCTTTGCTGAATTTGAGTGGGAAATTCACAAGAGAATTGAAAAAGGGGAACCGCTTACCGGCGAAGATATGAGTAAAATATATTATAACATTGTAAAATCTTATTATGGAAATGATTCCGGAGCTTGCATTGTTGATGATTATATTGCTTACGAATGGGCTCACATTCCTCACTTTATAAATTACACTTATTACGTTTATCAATACTC
>JBHEKZ010000196.1:0-6569 GCA_041859025.1 Melioribacteraceae bacterium
GCTCGAGAACAAAGTTAAAAGTGATAAGAAAGTAGCAAGTGGCAAACTTCCTCAGTCGTTCGATTATTCATCCTTTCAAAATTTTGCTCAGCTGAGAGGAAGTTTGGGCTGGCCTGTTAGGGAAGGAAGAATCGTCCGCAAGTTTGGCGAAAATAAAAACGAACGATTGAACACAGTTACATTGAATTACGGAATTGATATTGGGGTAAACGCTTCACAAAATGTATTAGTTGTTGCTGAGGGAATTGTCAGCGCAATAGATTGGATTCCCGGTTATGGCAGCATTGTTATTGTTACTCATCGTGATGATTATAGAACTGTTTACGGCCATGTAACTGGAATTTCCGTTAAAGAAGGACAAAGAATAAATGCCGGAACAACAATTGGCAGAGTGAACGAAAGCTTAGAGGGTAACATAGTTCATTTTGAAATTTGGAATGAAAGAAATTATCAAAATCCTGAAATTTGGCTTTCACGCAGATAGCTAAATGTTACTTGCCAAAAATGTTTTGAAATCTTCTACAGTCTCAAAAAAGAAATCGCTCTGCATTTGCATCACTTTTTCTTTAGCATAACTGTCCCATAATACCGAAGCCGCTTTTACTCCGGCACTGTGAGCGGCTATTACATCAGCCGGCGCATCACCAATCATTAGAACTCTATTCCTATCTAAGTTAAATTTTTCAACAAACAAATCAATTCCTTCACGCGACGGTTTAGATTCTTTTACATCATCTCCGGTTACAATCATATCGAATAAATCATAAACACCAATTTCTTTTAATGTTATTGTTGCGGAGTCTTTTCCTTTGCCCGTATAAATAGAAAGCGGAATGTTTTTCGCTTTGATAAATTTAAGAATATCAATCATGCCCGGATAAATATCCGCCATATGCTGATGTTGCGAAGAGTAGAAATCAAAATAATCTTTCCTGGCTTCTTTATAATCATTTTTCATCCATTCTTGGAGAATAACATCTTCGGTCGGGCCGAACATAGCAATTATTTCTTCATCAGAAACTGTTTTGTTCAAATACTTTTTTGTTACATGATTAAAGGAAGAAAAAATCAATTCGTTGGTAGAAGTTAAAGTCCCGTCCACATCAAAAATGAGTCCGTCAAAATTTCTCAAAAATTACCTCATCATAAAAATTACAAGTTTCCCATTGTTACTTAATGCCGCAAATTTATTTGTATCCAGCTGGAATAACGATTTTACAGTTGAAAAATCAAGCTTAAGTACTTCTCTAAGTAATTCCTTCTCCTTTGCTTGGTAAATAACTCCATCGTAAATAAAGAATACATTTTTGTTAAATTCGAAAAAACGATAGGAGTAATACGAAGGATTATGTTTGAGTGTGAAGCTATCAATTTCGCTTTCACTGTTCACAGAAAAGATAATCAGTTTCTTATCTTCATGAATTAAGAAGATATTATTCTGAGCTGGTGAGTAGAAAAAGTCTGGAGATATTTTTTCTTTCTCGAGGCGCCAGTTTAGTCTGCCAAGCAAAAAATTAATCGAATAAAGCATACTGTCGGCAGAAACTAGATAAAGACTTTTCCCATCCGATAGAATTTGTGAGTGAGAGAAATTTGCCGATTCCGACTCCAGCCATCGCCAAATTAATAATCCGGTATTTGCATCCATGCAGTTTAACGAACCGTCTCCTCTGGTAAAAACTAATTTATTGTTCAAAAAAATTGGTCTTGTCAATAGAGAATCCTTTTGATCTGAATTCTGCCAGTATTCTTGAAACGATTCGAGGTCGAGGCATGAAATTTTCCCATTCGCCATCCCGAACACAATTGCCGCTTTTGAGTCAGTTTGCTTCGGAATCATCAATTCTTTTTTACCTTCGTATTCGAAAGCAAAAAGCGGGGTAGTGATTCTTTCTTCCAACCCAATAGATTGTAGTTGAGTTCCGGTAGCAACATCATAAGAACTGATTTCGTTATTGTCCGTTGCTACTATAAGGGTGCTATCAATTACTACTGGCCGTACAGAAATATTTCCGGATAACTGCTGCTTCCATAAAAATTTTAGAGTTGAATCAGTACAGCTAATTTTCCCGTCATTAGTGTAAGAAATAAATTTCCCCTCGTTGTAAATCGTTTCAGTAAACGCGGAATCAAACTGCGTAGTCCTTAGTATCGCAGCCGAATAGATAACAGTCTTTGCTGGAACCGCCGGCACCTTCTTTTTTTGCGCATAGCTGATAGCAGAAAGCATCACTAAAAAAATCATCAGAAAGTATTTTTTCATAGGCTCATCAATTTTCGGTTTCAAAATTAATCAATTCAACTTCCGATATGAAATTGAGTAAAATAAGAAGTAAAAGTTAGGTAAATTGTAAAGCCCCCCTCATTTTCATATATTTTGCCCGCAAATTCCAAAGAGTATATGAATAAAATCCGCAATTTCTGCATTATTGCCCATATAGATCATGGCAAATCAACCATCGCTGATGGACTGCTTGAATTTACTCACACTATTTCTAAGCGTGAGGCAAAAGAACAGTTATTAGATAGTCTTGATTTGGAGCGTGAAAGAGGTATTACAATTAAGTCGCACGCAATCCAGATGAAGTATGAATCAAAAGATGGCGAGCACTACACACTTAATTTGATCGACACTCCAGGTCACGTAGATTTTTCTTATGAAGTTTCTCGTTCTCTCGCAGCTTGCGAAGGTGCCATCCTTGTCGTAGATGCCGCACAAGGTGTTGAAGCTCAGACCATTAGCAATTTGTATATGGCTATTGATGCCGGGCTCGAAATCATTCCCGTAATTAATAAAGTTGATCTTCCAAGCGCCATGGTAGATGTCGTTAGTCATCAGATAATGGATTTGATTGGCTGCAAGCAAGAGGAGATAATTTTAGCGAGCGCTAAAACCCGTTTAGGTATTGATTTAATTCTGGAAGCGGTAGTAAAACGCGTTCCGGCACCAACTGGAGATGAAAGTGCACCGCTTCAAGCTTTGGTTTTCGATTCCGTATTTGATTCCTATCGAGGTGCAGTTGCATATATAAGAATTTTTAACGGTGTTCTTAAAGAAAAAGATGAGATCAAATTTTTTATAAATGATAAAAAGTTTTTAGCAGAAGAAGTTGGTACTCTTAAGCTTGGCAGAATAAAAGGAACTGAACTGAAGGCTGGTAATGTTGGCTATCTTGTTGCCGGCATTAAAGAAATTCATGAAACAAAAGTTGGCGATACAGTAACCCACGTAAAAAATGGCGCAGAGCACCCTCTACCCGGTTACAAAGATATTCTGCCTATGGTATTCAGCGGCTTGTACCCGACAAATACTGACGAGTATGAGAACTTAAGAGAAGCTCTAGAAAAATATCGTTTGAATGATTCTTCAGTCAGCTACGAGCCGGAAACTTCTGTTGCGCTGGGTTTTGGTTTCCGTTGTGGTTTTCTTGGAATGCTTCATATGGAAATTGTGCAGGAAAGATTGGAACGCGAGTTTGGCCAGTCTCTTGTTACAACTCTGCCTAACGTTGATTATTGGGTTTTCAAACGGAACGGGTAAAAAGTTATTGTTGATAATCCGGCCGATATGCCAGCAGTTGGTGAGATTGAAAGAGTTGAAGAACCTTATGTGAAAGCTCAGATTGTTACTCCAAGTGAATATGTGGGTAATTTAATGCAGCTTGCTATGGATAAAAGAGGCATCTACAAAAACACAACTTATATTGATCCGACAAGAGCTGATCTATCTTATGAGTTTCCTCTTTCTGAAATCATTTTCGATTTTTACGATAAACTGAAATCGATATCGCGCGGATATGCTTCATTCGATTATGAATTTATTGGCTACCGTGCATCAGATTTAGTAAAAATAGATATTTTGCTCAATAACGAAAAAGTAGATGCCCTTTCAATTATTGTTCACGAAAAGAAATCTTATGAATGGGGAAGAAAAGTCTGTTCTAAACTGAAAGAATTAATTCCCTCTCAAATGTTCGAAATTGCTGTTCAGGCTGCAATTGGAGCTAAAGTTATTTCCAGAACAAATATTAAAGCTCTTCGTAAAAATGTATTGGCAAAATGCTACGGCGGCGATATTTCAAGAAAAAGAAAGCTTCTTGAGAAACAAAAAGAGGGTAAGAAGCGTATGAAGCAAGTAGGAAATGTAGAGATTCCTCAAGAAGCATTTTTAGCTGTATTGCAAATAGAAGATTAATAAACGTGGTTGAGAATCAGCCGGAAACTAAAGAAGAATTTTATGGAATTTTTTAAGAAAAAAGATCAAGCAGAAAAGAAAGCTACACCGAAAACGCCAACACAAAAATTTTGGGATTTCTGGAAGAATCTTTTCTTTGCTGCAATTGCCGCACTATTAATAAAAACTTTTTTAATTGAGACATCCCGCGTCCCAACCGGATCTATGGAAACGACGATTAAGATTGGTGACTTCTTATTCGTAGATAAATTTACTTACGGTTCATCTTCTCCGAGAACAATTCCATTTACTAATGTTGTACTTCCATATTTCCAGCTGCCGGCTATTAGTGAACCGGAGCGTGGTGATATTGTTGTGTTTGAATATCCTGGCGACCGCGATGAACTTCAGCCGGAAATTATAAATAACTATGTTAAGCGTTGTATTGGTATCTCAGGCGATACAATTTCGATAAAAGAAAAAGTTGTTTTTGTTAATGGAAAGGAAGCTAAGCGTCCGGCAAACATTCAGTACATAAATAATTATGTTACTCCGGCTGGCGTTGCCAACCCCGCAATTTTTCCTAAAGATTCACCGTTTAACGAAGATAATTATGGACCCGTCATAGTTCCTAAAAAGGGTGATACTATTAATCTTACTGTTGAAAACGTTGAAGCTTGGAGAACAATTATTGATCGAGAACATGGCAAAAGAGTTGTGACTACAGAAGGTAATGCGGTTCAAATTGATGGAAAAACAGTAACGTCATATACTTTGCAGAAAGATTACTACTTTATGATGGGCGATAACCGCGATGACAGTGCAGACAGCCGTTTCTGGGGCTTTGTTCCGCGAGACAAAATTGTTGGTCAAGCTTTTTTGATTTACTGGTCTTGGGATCCTAGCATCCCGTTTTCTGATATTTTTAAGCTTTTAAGCACCGTCCGCATAAACCGAATAGCGAAAATTGTTCATTGATTTTCAATTAATAAAATGATTACTTCTGAGTGCAGTTGAAAATTTTCTCTGCACTTTTTTGTTTCTGAAGTTGTTAACAAGAAAACAATTCTTAAGTAAGGTGGTTGAATGAATTTTAAGCTTAGTTTCTTCATCCTATTAATCTCAGTTTCTCTCTTCGCACAAACCAAGTATTACATCTACTTTAAAGACAAAGGCGATTTACCAACATCAAAATTGAGTAAAACTTCTGAAGTTTATTTAACTGCCGAACGAGAATTAACATCTGCGGCAATCGAACGCAGAAAACAAGTTATGGGAAATGACTATATCACTTATGAGGATTTGCCGATTAATTCTGTTTATTTAAGCAAACTTGAATCTTCCGGAATAAAAATTGAAAATAGACTAAAATGGTTTAACGCCGTTACTTCTTATCTGACTGATGAACAAGTAAATTCTATAAAATCATTTTCTTTTGTTTCTAAAGTAGAAGCAGTTCGAATTGTAAAGAAAATCTCACCAGTAGAATCTAAAATCATTACCGCGCCAAGATCAGTTTCTACCGTGCAATCAACAACTGGGTTAAACTATGGTGGCTCACTAAATCAAAATGCGCTTTCGGAAGTTCCTGCTGTTCATGATTTAGGTATAACCGGCAAAGGAGTGCTTATTGGAATTCTTGATACTGGCTTTCGCTGGAAAAGCCATCCGGCATTGAAAAACTTAAACATAATTGCTGAAAGAGATTTTGTACAGCAAGATGCGGTTACAGAAAATCAAGCTGGTGATAGATCGGACCAAGATTCTCATGGTACAAACTGCCTGGGATTGATGGCCGGATTTGATCCGGGAAATTTAATTGGTCCGGCTTACGAGGCTACTATTCTTTTGGCAAAAACCGAGTATGTACCAACCGAAACTAGAGCAGAAGAAGATAACTACGCTGCTGCATTAGAATGGATGGAAGCGCAAGGAGTTCAAATAACTACAAGTTCACTTGGTTATAATGAATTTGATGGTGGTATTGGTGATTATCCCTGGACAAGTTTTAATGGTCAAACAACAATCACTGCTAAAGCTATTAACCTTGCTTTCGATCGTGGTGTAACAACTTTAACAGCAGCCGGTAACGAGAGAGGAAACTCATGGGGTAAATTAGTTACTCCAGGTGATGCACTGAATGTTATTACAGTAGGTGCAGTTGATTTCTCGAATAATATTGCATCATTCAGCAGCCCTGGCCCTACTTCTGATGGGAGAATAAAACCTGAAGTAGTTGCAATGGGCGTATCGGATTATGTTTCAAATTCTGGTGGCAAGTATAGTTATGGCAACGGTACATCCTATGCAACACCAATAGCTGCGGGCATTGCCGGACAACTAAAATCTGCTTGGCCACATTTAACAAATCAACAGATAAGAAAGATTTTTTTGG
>JBHEKZ010000353.1:0-6978 GCA_041859025.1 Melioribacteraceae bacterium
TATCACCAAATGCCGGTGTAGATTCCGCCGCATCTCTAAATGGTCCATAATAACCGGAGGCATACTTTACTGTGTAGCTCATAATTGGTATTTCATAAAATCCTTTTTCATCAAGAGCTTTTCGAATTACGCCAATCCTTCCATCCATCATATCAGACGGAGCGATAATGTCAGCGCCGGCTTCGGCATGAGAAACTGCCTCTTTAACCAGAAGCTCAACAGTTTCGTCATTAAGAATTCTTTCGCCTTGTAAAACTCCGCAATGCCCATGCGAAGTATATTCACATAAGCAAACATCAGTGATAACTAGAAGTTTTTTTGTTGCTTTCTTGATTGCGCGGACTGCTTGCTGAATGATTCCGTTGTCATCATAAGCACCGGAACCTACTTCATCCTTGTGTTCCGGAATTCCAAACAGTATTACTGCAGGTATTCCAAGTTTTTCAACTTCTTTACACTCTTCAACAAGAACATCAATCGACATTTGATAAACTCCGGGCATAGAACGAATTTCATTTTTAACATTTTCGCCGGAGATTGCAAATAGCGGATAGATTAAATCATTCTTAGTAAGCAATGTTTCGCGAACTAAATCGCGTACAGCCGGATTATATCTCAATCGTCTTAATCTTTTTACAGGATAGTTTGCCATAATCACTCCATTGTCTTTAATACTTTTTTATAATTTTCTTGCGAATTCTTTATACAGTCTCCGACAGATATTCCGCCACGATAATTCCCGCTAAGAAATATTCCCGGATTTTCTGATTCAAATTTTTGGAAATAATTTTCATGCTCGACATAACCAATATTGTACTGCGGAATTGCATTTGTCCACATTTTGGATTTCACAATTACCGGTTCTGCTTTTGTATTCATTATACTTTTGAATTCTGTTAAAGCGTTATTAATCAGCGTTTCCTTTTCCTCATCCAATAACTTGGGCGATCTAGCCCCGCCAACAAATAATGTAAATGCCGTATTATCTTCACTACATCTATTAGGAAATATTGTAGAACTCCAAATTGCCCCAAGAAATTTCTTCTTCTCGTTTGAGGGAATCAAGAAACCAAATCCGTCTAGCGGAATTCCGATATCGTTTTTCTTGAATCCTACATAAAGAACCATCACTGGCGGGTAATGAAGTGAGTTCGTATGGTTGGCTAATCCGTGATCTAATCCGCTAAATATTTTGGAAGCCTTGTAAGCAGGAACTGTAGAAATTATTTGGTCGCATTCAACAAAGTTAGCGTTTCCATCAATTTCATAATTAATCTGCCATTTATCTGCTCTGCGTTCCACACTCTTCACATTGCAATCAAAAACAATTTTCCCTTCAAGAGTCTTTGCTATTGCATTTGGAAACGTCTGCATACCATTGAGAAAAGAAAACATTTTTGCGCTTTGTTTTGATTCCTCAGCACGCTTCTTTCTTTCTCTGGCACCCTTAAACATTCCTTTTACTAATCCGCCGTAAATTTCTTCCAAGCGATATAGTTTAGGAAAAGCAGATTTTACACTGAGTTGAGTAGGATCACCGGCAAATACTCCGCTAACAAAAGGATCAATCGCGTAATCGAGAAATTCTCTTCCCAGTCTTCTCTCTACAAACTGAGCAATGCTCTGATAATATCCATCTGCTGACTTTCCGATAAACGGTTCGGCAAAGAGACGCAGCTTCCCTTTTGTTGAGAACAGCTTGGTCTTTATAAATGGAGTGAGACCCATCGGCAAAACATACAGTTTATTATTTCTCAGTATATACCGTTTGTTGGAAATTTCACTCGCGTAAATCATTTCTTTTGAAAGGCCGACATCTTCAACAATTTGTCTGATCAAAGGTGTCGTTTCCAATCCGCTGTTCGGCCCAAAGTCAATCAAGAAATTTTCTTCTTTAATTGTCTGCATCGCGCCGCCAACTTGACTTTGAGCTTCGAGTATTTTTACATCGAAGCCATCTTTGTTAAGCCAGTGTGCTGTTGCTAAACCGGAAATGCCGGCACCAAGAATTACAATTTTATTTTTGTTCATTACTGTTTTAGTCCACTAATCGAGAATCTTTCTGAATCTCTTGATTTACAAGCTCGGTTAATCCTTCCAAAAACAAAACAGAATCGTTTAACCCGCGCATTACAATATAATTTTCGATTCCGCATTCGTCCGCAACATGACGATATTCAATATCGAGCTCGAACAATGTTTCAACATGGTCGGAAACGAAGCTGATCGGGATTATCAGCAAATGTTTTTTTCCTTTTGCCGATAGCTGCCGAATCATATCATCAGTTGAAGGCTCCAGCCATTTCATCGGTCCGACTTTACTTTGAAAACAAAGATGATGTGCATGAGAATTGTTGCGCGCTTTCATCACTGCTTTCACTGTTTCTTTTATCTGATTACTGTAAGGATCACCTTTTTTTACTAAACTGACCGGCGTTCCATGCGCGCTAAAAACTAACTGTACTTTGTCCTTCACAGCCGGCGAGAACTTTTCCAACGTTTCATCTATGCGCTGATTAATTGCGGCAATATACTTATGCTGTGTAGGATAGTTCTTTATCAAAGTGATTATTTTTTTATCTCCTGCGTAATGACGCATCCATTCATTGTAAGAAGAACCGGTAGTTGTAATTGAGTAATGAGGATATAAAGGCAGCAAAATTATTTTATCGTAATCTCTGTCTTCAACTTTATCAACAGTCTCTTGAGTCAGCGGTTTCCAGTATCTCATCGCAGTATAAACATCAATTTCTTTATGATAAAAACGAAGCAATTTCAGCAAAATAACACGCTGTTCTTCGGTCCACATATTAATTGGCGATTTACCACCAATTAGTTTGTATTCTTTAGCAACTTTTGGTGCACGTCGAGAAGAAATAAACTTCGCAAAAGTTTTTTGTCCGAATGGAAGTTTAAAAATATCTCGATCGGAAAAAAGATTATATAAGAAAGGCTCAATGGCATCAAGAGAATCGGGACCGCCAAGGTTGAACAACACAACTGCAATCTTCATTTATCACCTATGCAATTAAACTGTTCTCGAATATCTTGCTTTATCTTCTTTGCGTTCGATGTAACCGTCAAAGTTCATGGCAATGTTGCGGATAAGCAATCTGCCCATCTGAGTTACTTCCAGTTTTTTATTTGAAAGACTTACCAAACCATCATCAATAAACTCTTTCATTCCGTTAAGAGCATATCCAAAGTAATTTTCAAATTCAATGCTGAACTGATTTTCAATATTGGCAAAATCCAATTCGAAGTCGCACATTACTTTAGTAATTACATGGCGACGAAGTACGTCATCGTCTGTTAAATACACACCTCGTTCGATCGGTAAAGTCTGGTCGTTCAGTGAATCGAAATATTCTTTTTCTCTTTTCTTATTCTGCACATAGCTTTTACCTACTTGGCTAATGCTTGTTATTCCCATTCCATACAAATCAGTTCCGGCATGCGTGCTGTATCCTTGAAAATTTCTGTAAAGCTTCTTTTCTCTTTGCGCAATTGATAATTCATCAGTCGGTTTAGCAAAGTGGTCCATTCCAATGAAATCATATCCGGCACTAGTTAGTTTTTCTATGGTCATTTTTAGAATCTGAAGTTTATCCTCTGCAGACGGAAGATCAGCCGGATTAATAAGATTCATATGCTTCTTCATCCAAGGAACATGTGCATAGTTAAAAACAGCAATTCGGTCTGGAGATATATCAATTGTTGCGTCAACCGTTTTTTCAAAAGACTCCATTGTTTGGAATGGAAGTCCATACATCAAATCGAGGTTTATACTTTGAAAGCCAAGTTCACGCAGCCAGCTGACAACCTGGCGAGTCATATCTTCCGGCTGAATTCTGTTAACCGCTTTCTGAACTTTAGAATCAAAATCTTGAACGCCCATGCTTATTCTGTTAAATCCGCCATTGCGAAGCGCGGCTAAATGTTCTCTGGTCAATCCTCTCGGATCAATTTCGCAGCCTTGTTCAGCATCAGTTTTAATTTCAAAACTGGTACTTATAAATGAAATTAAATCTGTTATTTCATCCGGATCTAAATGTGTTGGTGTACCGCCGCCCCAATGAAGCTGAACAACTTTTCTTCCCGATGTTATATATGTGCGAAGCAGATCTATTTCATTCTTAAGATATTTTATATACTCTTTAATTCTGTCTCTGTTGCGGGTAATAATCATATTACATCCGCAGAAGTAACAAAGAGTATCACAAAACGGCAAATGATAATAGAGAGAGAGATCAGGCGCGCTAACTTGGTTGTTAGTACGAATAATCTCATCAAGATATTTTTCTGAAGTAAATTCTTCTGTAAAATGGGGCGCTGTGGGGTAACTCGTATAACGGGGTCCCGGCCGGTCATATTTTTTAATTAAGTCAATATCTATGTTAAACATTTTCATCCTTTCAATTACAATCCGATTCTATTCTTTGTGAAACTTCTTGCTTTCTTCCTTTACTACGTCAACTAAAAACTTGGCATTAGCCGGTGATATATCTGGCAATATGCCATGACCGAGATTAAAAATATGTCCTTTATGTTTACCAAAAGATTTCAACACTTTAACAGCTTCATTTCTAATCTTATCCTCTGTACCATATAAAACAGTCGGATCTAAGTTACCTTGCAAGGCTACATTTTTACTAATTTTACTTCTAACTTTACCAATATCCATTGTCCAATCAAGACCAATAACATCAGCGCCGGAATCGGCAAGTTTGTTAAGTTTATAATGAACACCTTTTGCGAAAATAATTACCGGTTCATCCTTACGTTTAATCCGAGAAATTATTTTCTCCATATAACGTAAAGAAAATTCCTCAAAATCATTTGGAGAAAGGATTCCTCCCCAAGTATCAAATATTTGTACCGCATCAGCGCCGGCTTCAATTTTAGCCGAGAGATATTCAGCAACCGCATCTGCAATTTTATCTAGCAGTTTATGAGCAGCTTCGGGCTGATTATAGATAAACTTTTTGATTTCAGAAAAATTCTTTGAACCGCCTCCTTCCACCATGTAAGTCATAAGAGTCCATGGTGAACCGGCAAAGCCAATCAATGGAACGCGTCCATTCAATTCCCTTTTAGTCATAGAAACAGCATCGAGAACATATTTGAGATCTTTTGTTGGGTCAATTGTTTTCAGTTTATCTACATCGGCAGCTTTGCGAATCGGGTCATACAGTTTTGGACCTTTGCTCTCAATCATTTCCAAATGCATTCCCATCGCTTCAGGTATAACAAGAATGTCAGAAAAAATTATGGCCGCATCAACACCGATAAGATCAACCGGCTGTATAGTAACTTCGGAAGCGAGTTCCGGAGTTTTGCACATAGTAATAAA
Organism: Melioribacteraceae bacterium; assembly: GCA_041859025.1. Taxonomy (GTDB): domain Bacteria; phylum Bacteroidota; class Ignavibacteria; order Ignavibacteriales; family Melioribacteraceae; genus Stygiobacter. The sequence goes on from JBHEKZ010000353.1 coordinate 5,354, forward strand.
ATCAGATTTCTCACGTACCGCTCTATATTCGGGCAAGTATCTTCCCGCTTGACGCATAATCCAAATTGGAGTGCGTTCAACGGACTTTTTCTTACACGCCCTTAGAAACAGATCATTTTTAAGTTTTGTCAATTTACCTCCGCTTACGCGATGTTTTTTGTTACACTAAAATATTTATTTATTGCCTCTTCAACTCCACGTAAAGAAAAGAGTTCCGGCACTATGTTAACGTTAATTCCAAAATTTCTAATTTCTGCTTCCGTTGTCCTGCCAATTGTACAAATAACAGCACCGTCAAAGTATTTGTCAGCATCATCTATATTCATAAGATTTAAGTAGTTTCTAAAAGATGAGGGACTTGTGAAAACAAAAACATCCGGGCGTTTAGTTTTTATTTGCTCAAACTCATATTTCAAATCAGTTAAATCATTTTCAACTACATCATACACAGCAACCGAAAGCACTTCAGCACCAAGTTCTGTAAGTCCGGCACTTAGTTCTCTGCGCGCCAATGAACTTCCCGGAATTAGAATCTTTATGCCGGACAAATCCATTTTCGAAAATTCTTTTAATAACCCAGCAGCGCTGAACTCATCCGGTATTAAATCTACATTAATTTTCTTCTCACTGCATCGTTCAGCTGTTTCTGTTCCAACACACGCCACTCTGATTTTACCAAGATTTATATTTTTAGCAGCTTCACAAAAGGCTTCAACTGCATTGGAAGATGTAAAAACCATCCAATCATACTTTTTAATCTCAGCTAAACTTCTGTTTAATTCGGGAGAATCTTTAACCGGCTGAATTTTAATTGTCGGGAAAAATAAAATCCGGGCACCTTTTGAAAGAATAGACACAAAATGCTTTTCGGCTTCTTTCTTCCCTTTCGTAACAAGAATAGTTTTATCAAACATCTATTTAGTTTTTCTAGCTGTTGAATAAACTTCTTTAAGAATTGCAGAGGCGCCGGCTTTTAGCAAATCCTTCGCAAGTTTAACACCAAGCTTATCCGGATTACTCCTAGCTCCGCGCATCTTTTTGCGAAATGTTACTGAACCATCAACTGCGCCAACTATTGCTTCGAGGTACAATCCGTTAGATTTCATTTCAGCAAACGCACCGATTGGAACCTGGCACCCGCCTTCAAGACTTTTAAGTAAAGAACGCTCGGCTAAAACTGCAAGATATGTTTCTTGATGGTGAATAGATTTAATTATTTTCTCGGCAAAAATGTTGTCTTCACGAATTTCTATGCCTAATGCACCTTGTCCTACGGCAGGAAGTAAATCATCTTTATCAATTATTGATGAGATATGCTTATTCAGTTTTAATCTCTCAACGCCGGCTCGGGCAAGAATTATTGCATCCCAGTTAGATTCCAAAAACTTTTTAATTCTCGTTGGTACATTCCCACGTAACTCTTCAATTTTTATATCCGGGCGAAGATGAAGCAATTGCGATCTTCTTCTCAATGATCCGGTAGCAATTACGGCGCCTTCACGCAAATCACCTATCTTCGTTCCCTTCTTTCTTGCAATCAAAACATCTTCAACCGGATGACGCTTTGTAACAGCCGCAAGTTTTAACCCATTCGGAATTTCAGTCTGCAAATCCTTTAGGCTGTG
>JBHEKZ010000502.1:0-6294 GCA_041859025.1 Melioribacteraceae bacterium
TAAAGAAGCGGCAAAGAAGTTTGTAACTGAAGAAGTTGGCGTTGATTTCAGAGAAAGAGAATATTTTTAATAGAGAATAAATGAAAAATAAATTTGTCTTAATCGTTTCGCTTTTATTCCTTACTCTAACAGCTTGTTCCACCTTTAGGAGCAGTCAGAGTCTGGTTGAAAACAGAATTGACAGTGTATTGGCTTCGCCCCTTTTTACTACAGCACAAGCCGGAATATCTGTTATCGACTTGAAAACCAAACAGCCAATTTTTCAACAAAACGAGAAAAAGCTTTTTCGCCCAGCTTCAAATCAAAAACTATTAACTACTGCCGCTTCTCTGGTTTTTCTTGGAACAGATTATAAGTTTCAAACTTCCATGTATCATACTGGAGAAGTGATAGATTCTGTTTGTAGTGGAGATGTTTACTATGTTGGCGGTTTTGATCCCGAATTTTCGTCCGCAAATTTAGATTCACTCTCTCGCGAACTAAAAAAGTTTGGAATCAAAAAAATTAATGGAAATCTCTACGCAGATGTTTCTTCAATAGATTCTCTGTTTTGGGGCGAAGGCTGGATGTGGAATGACGATCCGGCGACTTATATTCCCTACCTTTCTCCATTGACAATTAACAAGAATACAATCAAAGTTTATTACGAACCGGGACAAGTAGGGACTCCGGCAAAAATTAAACTTTTTCCTCAAACAAGTTTTTTCAAGATTGAAAATGGTTCAACAACAATAGATTCCGGAAAGCCAAATTTTATTATTGACCGGGACTGGATAAAAAGAAGGAATACCATTTTTGTCGGCGGAACAATTCTACAAACAGCCAGGAAAGATTCTGCGGAATTTAATGTGTTCGATCCGGCATTTTATTTCTTAACTCTAGCTAAAGAAAGTTTAGAGAGAAACGGAATTTCTCTAGTCGGCAAGATTGATACTTTAAAACTCGCGCAGAATGCGACTAAGGCATTTACTTTTGAAAGAGACATCAAACCGGTTGTTACTTACACAAATAAAGTGAGTGACAATCTAAATGCAGAATTATTGTTTCGTGCTCTTGCGAAAAAAGCTTCAGCCAGCAAAGCCACATCTCAAAATGGTAAAAAACTAGTCGATAGTTTAATTGTTCTTTCTGGAGCTAGTCCAAAAGTTTACAGAGTAACCGATGGTTCCGGTTTGTCATACTACAATCTGACAACTGCAGAATTGCTCTCCAAAGTGCTGGTTTACATGTATGGCCAAGACAAAACCACTTTTGATGCTTTCTTTAATTCTCTCCCAATCGGCGGCGTTGACGGAACATTGTCAAACCGTTATAAAGGCTCACCGGCTAAAGGGAAAGTATTTGCTAAAACAGGCACAATAAGCGGTGTTGCTTCTTTATCCGGCTACATCAGAACAAAAAAGGAAAACTGGCTTGCATTTTCAATCTTAATTCAGAATTATGTTGGCAGTTCCACCGAAGCTCGAAAAATTCAAGACAAACTTTGCGAAATATTATTTGAAGAGTTATGAAAACTTACAAAGAAATTAAAATTACAACCGTTCCATTTGATGTTGATACCGTAAGCGGAATGTTATGGCAGCTTGATATAGACGGTATTAATGAATTTGATGACTACTTAACTGTTTTCATTAACGAGACGAAAAAGACAGCTCGCGAGAATGTTGAGGAAATCCTACAACATCTTGTTGATGAAGAACTGTTAGAATCTTTTCATACGCAAGAGCAGACCTTCGAAGAAAAAAATTGGAATGAGGAGTACGAAAGGAATGTCCGGATTGTAGAAGTAACTGATAAAATTGTGATCAAGCCTTCATTTAAGGAATACAAGCCAAAACCAAATCAGTTAATAATTACTATCGATCCTAAAATGTCTTTCGGAACCGGTGAACATGCAACAACAAAACTTGTTTTGCAGCATCTGGAAAAATATGTTTCCGGCAATGAGAGAGTTTTAGATATTGGCTCCGGTACCGGAGTCTTGGGAATTGCTTCTATAAGGTTAGGGGCAAATAATGCACTTTGTATAGATAACGACGAATGGTGCCTAATGAACGGGGTGGAAAACGTAAAAGCCAATAATTTGGAAAACAAAATTGAAGTTCGTCAATGTGAGCTGAAGGATGTTTTGGAAGGTGAGTTCGATCTAATAGTTGCCAATATTAACAAACATATACTTATTGATATTGTCGACTTGATTCAAAGCAAAATAAAAAAGACCGGAACATTAATACTTTCCGGTCTCTTAGATATTGATGAAACTGATATTATCGACTTATACGCTTCAAAAGGATTTGAGCTGTCAGAAAAGTCCGCTCTTGATGAGTGGATCGCTCTGGTATTCAAATCCAACTAATTACAGTTGAAGCTTTCCAAGCATGCGAGTAAGTTCTTTTTGTTCGTGGTCGCTCAAAGAACCTACTACTGAAGCCATGCTTTCTGCGTAAGCCGGTAAGATCGACTCAATTTTAGCTCTCCCCTGAGAGGTAAGATCAGCATGAATAACACGCCTATCTTCCTTCGAAGGAATTCTTTTTACAAATCCCTCCTTCTCAAGATTATCCACAACACATGTTATGTTAGCACCGGTAACCATCATTTCTTCACTGATTTTCTTCAGCGGAACGGGTCCCAGTTTATGCAAAATTTCCAACACTCCAAATTGAGGTGTTGTTAATTTTTGCTCAAACATCTGTTTGGATTGTACTTTACGGACTTTGTCGTAAGCTTTCGAAAGCTTCTCCCATAAGTCCAAGGCTGCTTGCTTTTTGTCTGCCATTCGACGCACCTTTCTTTTGTTTTTGTTACGCCTAACCGTAACGCTTTTACAACCTCGGATATAAAATATACTATTTGGTTATAAAAAAAAAGTTAATATTCTTAACGTATTGATTATCGAAAACTACTCGATTTATTCAATATTCATTCATTTTGAAACTTTTCTTGTCTAATTCGTATTATATTTACAATAAAAACGAAGAATTGTTTGAATACATTTTGGGAAGATATCAGTTTATTTGTTAAACAAACGTCGCAAAAGGATAGTTCGCTTTTTCGCTTTGCCTATAAACTTGAGACTGTTGATCTTGAAACGCTTTTTGAATCGCTTAGAGATACGGGGATTTCTTTGTTCTATTATTCTAAGCCAAATGAAGATAAAAATTTTCTGGGTATTGGGAAGATCAAAAGCCAGTATACAGAGCAAACAATTAGTTCTGCGGCGAAGAACAATTTGAGCTCCGACAATTCCATTGTCTCAGTAAATTTTAATTCTGGATTACTTGACAGCATTCCCCTTGTTTTAGGTAGCGAAAAATTTCCTCTTGAGAAGAATGAAAGCCTTTGGAATGATTTTGAAGGCTCCAACTGGTTCATTCCTCAGATGCTAATTTTTGTAAATAAAAAACAACCTTATTTCATCTTTCAATTTTTTGTCGATAATCCGGAACTATCTTTGCTTGAGTCAGTAATTGAAATATGCTCTAAGACGGAAAAATCACAAAATAATTGCTCGATTAAAAAAACAGTTTCTGCTACCGACTTAAACGACTGGACTACGGCTATAAACAAAGCTCTACTTGAAATATCTTCTCAGTGCATTCAAAAGGTTGTTCTCGCTAGAAGAATTATGATTGCCTTAAATGATAGCCTCAACTTTTCGAAAGCACTTTCAAGGCTAAGTGAAAAATATCCCGAGTGTATTACTTTTGCATATAAAGAAAATAATTCGATTTTCTTTGGCACCACTCCGGAAAAACTATTTTCGATTAAGGAGAACAAAATCGAAACCGAAGCACTTGCCGGTTCGATAGCGCGCGGAATAAATCCGGAAGATGATTTGCAAAAGCAAACGCTATTACTAGAAAATCAAAAAGAAATTAATGAGCACAACAACGTTCTTAGCTTTATTCTAAGTAACCTGAAAGACCATTGTGAAGTAATTAATTATGCTACACCGCCACAAATCAAAAAATTAAGCAACATTCAGCATCTTCAAACTAAAATCAGCTCTACGCTTAAGGATGGAATTGATGTTCTAGAACTTCTAAAAAGATTGCATCCAACACCGGCAGTTTGCGGTTTACCTAAGAAACAAGCTTTGGAATTGATAAAAGAATTAGAATATTTTGATAGAGGATTGTATTCTGGTGTTATAGGATGGTATAACGAGAAGGGCGAAAGCGAATTCTCTGTTGGAATTAGAAGCGCACTATTGAAAGACAATACTCTTACTGCTTATGCCGGTTGTGGAATTGTAGAAGGCTCGAATCCGGTATTAGAGTTTCAAGAAACTGAACTTAAATTCAAACCAATATTGTCATTACTCGAAAATGAAATTACAAATTAACAGAAATATTGTCTGGTGCGATGTATTTACGAATCGTTTGGCCGAACTTGGTGTTAAACACGTTTGTATCTCTCCCGGTTCTAGAAGTACACCTCTTACTTTAGCTTTTGCTTCTAATAAGCTTTTCACAACTTATCCAATTGTAGATGAAAGAAGCTCGGCTTTTTTTGCTCTTGGTTTAGCTAAAAAAGCAAAATCACCGGTTGCAATTCTTACAACCTCCGGCACTGCCGTGGCAGAGCTTTATCCCGCAATAATTGAAGCGTTTTATCAAAGAATACCCTTAATTATCTGCACTGCTGATAGACCTCGAAAGTTACGGGGAACTGGAGCCAACCAAACAATAAACCAGCACAACATTTACAAGAATCATATTCGCTGGTTTAAAGATATCGGATTACCCGATTTGGAAAGCTTAGCTGAAGTAAGAAAATTTGCTGAAGAAGCGGTTCGAATTTCTTTTTTTGAAGACAAAGGTCCGGTTCATTTGAATTTCCAATTTGAAAAACCATTCGAACCAAAGTCTCATACAGACATTGTTAATATAAAATTGCTGGAAAAAATTTACGCTCATTCGGCATTCGAATTGAGAGAACCGCCGACTAAGAAAATAGACTTCTCTAAGCTTGCGAAGAAGTTCTACGGCAAAAAAGGGCTAATATTAGTGGGGTACAACAACTTTGGCGTGGATTTTCCAAAGCAGGTTATGCGTTTTGCAGAAAAGTTTGGCTTACCTATTTATGCTGACGGTTCTTCTTCGCTTCGCTTCGGCACACACAAAAAGGATAATCTGATTGAAAACTTCACAGCTTTCGTTAGAGGAAAAAATTTTCAGCAAAATTTTGACCCTGAAATACTTATTCAATTTGGAAGCGCACCAACAGCTAATGTTATTTTAGAATTTTTCAAAAACTCTAAAGCAGAAAAGTTTCTTTGCAACGAATATGGTGATTTGAACGATCCTTCTCTTACGGCAAAAACAATTTTTAAAATGAATCCGGAAAATTTTTGTGAAGCTATTACAGCTTCAGTTTCCTCTCAAAGAAATATTTCATCCCAATGGCTTGACGACTGGCGCGCAATGAATTTAATTGCCGGTGCTCTCAAAAAAGGATTAGTTGAAGAATCATCATTTCCATTTGAAGGAAGAGTACCGACCGAAGTTGTAGCAGAATTGCCGGATAAAGCGAATCTATTTATTTCCAACTCTTTGCCAATCCGCGATACAGATTTTTTTGCATCGCCGCTTAATAAACGGTTAACTATTTTTACAAACAGAGGCGCAAGCGGTATCGATGGCATCAACTCTACCGCATTAGGAATAGCAAAAGTTTCGAAGGAGCCCACATATCTAATTGTTGGCGATCTTGCCTTTTTCCACGATATGAACGGTTTGCACAACTCTCTGAAGTTTAATATTCCTATCACAATAGTTTTACTTAATAATAGCGGCGGCGGAATTTTTGAATCGCTTCCTATTTCCGATTACCGCGAAGTAATGAAAAACAATTTTTTGACGCCTCTTTCCATCGGCTTCAAAAAATTTGTGGAGGCTTATTCAGGCAGGTATGTAAGAATTAAAAACTGGAATCATTTACGTAAGGAACTTAAATTATCATCGGCAAGTAGAAAGATTACCGTTCTCGAAGTGAAAACCGACGCTAAAAAATCTAAACTACTAAGGCAAAAGTATTGGAGCGCGGTTGCGAAACAAATAGATTTATATATAAATGAAATTAAAGCTAAACGGAATTCAGTTTAACATTCTCTTTGATGAGTCAATTCATCAGAGAGATAAGATTCCAGTACTGTTTTTACATGGTTTCACCGGCAGTGCCTACGACTGGAATTTCGTTTTATCAAAGCTACGTCCTAACTACTTTCCCCTTGCTATCGATTTAATAGGTCACGGCGAAACCGATTCACCCGAAGATGAAAATGAATAC
>JBHEKZ010000551.1:0-3805 GCA_041859025.1 Melioribacteraceae bacterium
GAAAAAGGCGATTTGGTTGGAGCATAATTATGAAAGTATTAAAACTAATTTTTAAGAATGCGCTTAGACATAAACTAAGAACGCTTCTAACAATTTTCGGAATCTCAATTGCCGTAATTGCATTTGGATTGTTGAGAACTGTTGTTACTATCTGGGATTCTTCGGTAGACGCTACAATGGCAAACCGTTTAATTACTCGCCAGGCAATCTCGTTCATTTTTCCTCTTCCATATTCCTATAAAGAAAAAATTGAAAAGGTGCCCGGAGTAAGTAAAGTAACTTTTCAGAACTGGTTCGGCGGTGTTTATAAAGACAAAAATAATTTCTTTGCTCGGATGGCTGTTGATCACGAAACTATGTTTGATGTTTATCCGGAATTTTTACTTTCACAAAATGAATTGGCTGCATTTAAGAAAGAAAGAAATTCTTGTGTTATTGGAGCAGATATTGCCGAGCAGTACAGATTGAAGATCGGCGATCAGATGGTGTTGGACGGTGATATTTATCCCGGAAGATGGGAGTTTATTGTTAGAGGAATTTATAAGGGTAAAAATAAAAATACCGATGAGACGCAAATGCTGTTTCACTGGGATTATGTTAGCGAACGGATGAAAGTTGAATCGCCAGTTCGGGCCAACGATGTTGGCTGGTACGTAGTCCAAGTAGCTGATCCAAATAAGTCAGCTCAGATTTCAAACCAAATAGATGCGTTGTTTAAGAATTCTACAGCGGAAACAAAAACTGAAACAGAGAAAGCTTTTACTCAAGGTTTTGTAGCAGCATCCGGCGCTATCATAACTGCTATGAATGTAATGTCATTCGTAATCATTGGAATAATAATGCTTGTTCTTGCTAACACTATGATCATGTCGGCGCGTGAAAGAACAAGAGAATATGCAGTATTCAAAACGCTTGGTTTTTCTGCAAAACATTTAGTTGGATTAATCCTTGGTGAATCAATGGTGATTTCCTGTTTAGGCGGAGGAATTGGTTTGTTCTTAACATTTCCGCTAGTTGCCGGTTTTGAACAAGCAATGCCGAAAGGCTTTTTCCCATTCTTCTATATAGAACCTATTACAATTGTTTTGGCAATTACTGCAACAATTATAGTCGGATTAATTTCTGCAGTCTTTCCAATTCACAAAGCGTTAAACACAAAAATTGTTGATGGATTTAGATTTGTCGGTTAAAAATATTGCCGTAATTGCGCACCGGTGCGTTATTACAAGTATGATTAGAAAAATTAAGGAAAGAAAAAATGGCAATTCCATTTAAATATACTACAAGAAGTTTTATGACAAGAAAGCTGACAACCTTCATAACTATTGCCGGTATTGCACTTGTTGTGTTTGTTTTTGCTGCTGTGCTTATGATGGCTTATGGTGTTGAAAAAACTCTTGTCGCTACCGGCTCGCCGGATAATATTAAAGTTGTTAGAAAATCTTCGCAAGGTGAAATCTCCAGCATTGTTGAAGGAGAAATTGTTAACCTAATTAGGACTTTACCACATATAGCTACAACTGCGGATGGAAAGCAGATAATGTCTGCCGAGCCTAGTGTTATTATTAACTTGTTAATTAAAAGTGGTGGAATGAGCAACATTTCTGTTCGCGGAGTCTCACAAGAAGTTAAATCGCTTCGTCCCCAAGTGAAAATAACTTCCGGTAGAATGTTTAATCCTTCCTTGCGAGAGTTGATAGCAGGTAAAGCAGTTACCAAAAAATTTGCCGGTGCAGATATTGGCAGCAAAATTAAATTTGCCGGTGATTACTGGACAGTTGTAGGAATCTTCGAAGATGAAGGAAGCGGTTTCGAATCGGAAATGTGGGGTGACTCAAACCAGCTGCTTAATGCATTTAACAGAGGAAGTGCAGTTTCAACAGTTACCATTAAGCTAGACGACATGAAAAACTTTGAACAGTTTAAGAGAGCAATGGCGGCTGATAAAAGACTGCAGCAGTACGAAGCAATGACTGAGCAGAGATTTTTCGAAATGCAGTCAGAGGCGCTTGCAATTTTCATTCGTATTCTCGGAACGTTCATTACGATTATATTTAGCTTTGGCGCAACTATCGGCGCAACAATTACAATGTATTCTGCTGTTGCGAATAGAACCATCGAAATTGGTACTATGCGTTCACTTGGTTTTAGCAGAAGAAGCATCCTAACAGTTTTTATGGCTGAATCCATGATGATTGCTTTGATAGCTGCGGCTGTGGGAATTGCTCTTGCTTCTCTGCTTCAGTTCTTCTCTATTTCAACCCTTAACTGGAACTCGTTTTCGGATTTAACATTTTCATTTGCGTTAAATCCTTCAATAATAATTTCATGTTTAATTTTTGCAGTGTTTATGGGTTTGCTTGGCGGATTCTTACCGGCAGCACGTGCAGCCAGATTAAATATTGTAAATGCTTTACGCGGCTAATTTTTAATAACTGTTCTTGCTCTAAATATTGCGTTTTTAGAGCAAGAACGGTGTTTTTCTGAATTCTGTAACCGCTAAAAAACAATCTAAATTCTATTTGCACGCGCCACTGGCTTTTCCTATTTTTGCAACCCAATGTCGAAGAATATAATCATAGCAATAGATGGTCCCGCCGGTTCCGGTAAATCCACTGCTGCAAAGAACTTAGCGCAGAAATTAGGATTCACTTACTTGGACACCGGTGCGATGTATAGAACCATCACTTATCTGGCTCTCCGTGCTGGAGTAGTTGATGACGTGTCTGAAGTTATTAAGATAGCTCAGAATACTTCGTTAAAACTTCAGACAGAAAACGGAAGTACCAGAGTTTTTGCAAATGATGAAGAGTTAACCGAGCAGATTAGAACTCCGGAAGTGAATTCAAAAGTAAGTGAAGTTAGTGTAATTCCGGAAGTACGTGCCGAGATGGTTAAGATTCAGAAATCTCTTGGCGAAAGCAACAATATAGTTGCCGAAGGAAGAGATGTGACTACAGTTGTTTATCCTAATGCAGATATCAAAATATTCCTTACCGCTTCTTTGGATGAACGAGCTAATAGAAGGTATAAAGAATATCAAGCTAAGAATGCTCAGATAACTATTGAAGAAGTAAAAGCTAATTTGGAAAAGCGCGATAAGATTGACAGCGGGCGTGCAATTTCTCCATTAAGAAAAGCCGAAGACGCGATTGAGTTTGATAACACTGGCTTAACTCCAAATGATGATTTGGATTACTTATTAGATAAAGTAAAAGAAGTTATTTCACAAAAGTGAATTTTATAGCCATCATAAAAAAACTAATGTAAAACTAAAACGTAACACTGCGTAGAACATTCCAGATGGCGGATTGAATCTTGCAGAAGTTGTAGTAGGAGGACATATGTCCGAACAAGTAAAAGAAGCCAAGAAAAAGGTTTCCAAAGCAATCAAGTACATGAATTCCGATGAGTATACACCGGAAGAATTGGTTGAATTGTCGAAACTCTATTCAGAATCTTTCCGCGATATTAAAGAAGGCGAAATCATTACCGGCAAAATCGTTAGCTTCAGCGGCGATAATGTTGTTATTGATGTTGGCTTTAAATCAGACGGTACAATTCCAAAATCAGAATTTAATGCTACTGAAGAAATTGTTATTGGAGCTCCGGTTGATATCGTTATCGAAAAGACAGAAGATGAAGATGGAAATTTAGTTCTCAGCAAGAAGAGAGCAGATTTCTTGAAGATCTGGTCACGTGTTATGAGCGCTTATGATAACCAAACAGTTATTCCTGGTAAAATTCTTAAGAGAATTAAAGGAGGAATGGTTGTTGATTTAATGGGTATTGAAGCATTCTTACC
>JBHEKZ010000213.1:0-4016 GCA_041859025.1 Melioribacteraceae bacterium
AAATAAAAGCCTAACAGTGCAAAAAGTACAAGTAGAAATATTGGGACTTTCAGCAAGTCCATCGGCCGGCGGCGCATACGCGTTGTTGTTAAAAGAAGTTTACGGCGTTCGCCGCTTGCCAATTATTATCGGGTCGTTCGAAGCCCAGTCAATTGCTTTAGAAATGGAAAGCATTAAACCGCCCCGTCCCCTTACTCATGACTTATTACGAAATGTAATTGATAATCTTGGTGGTACCGTTACAGAAGTTGTGATTGACGAATTGAAAGAGAACACATTCTACGCTAAAATCAAACTTGAATACTCGACAATAACTAATGAAATAGATTCCCGCCCTAGCGATGCGATTGCATTAGGAGTTCGGACCGGCGCTCCAATTTTTGTTTCGGAAGCAGTAATGAAGGTAGCTTCTTTCGTTCCATCATCCGATGATTCTGATGATGCACCACCGATTTTTGAAAATGAAGATGACGCCGAGGCACCGGTAAAAGGAAGCACACAAGAAACAAAACTAGCCGGATTACAAAACCAGCTTAGAGAATCGTTAGAAAAAGAGGATTACGAAAGGGCTGCAAAACTTCGAGATGAGATCAACCGAATTATGGGAATTCAGAATTAACTAAATACTGATTTCCCTATTTCACACTCCAAACATTTATTCCTAGAGCAAGAATTTCTGAACAACTCAATCATTCCTTGAGCAATAATTGTTTTCTTCATCGCCTCAACTAAATTTAGAGAAGCAGCAACATCAGTTATTATCTGGTTTTCGGCTTTCTGTTCAAAAAGCGTATACATTTTAAATATTTTCTTAGATAAATTTTTATTTCCGAAGACATCAAAGTAAACAGCAAAGAAAGGAATAAGAACGTTAGCTACAATTTCATCGGCCCTAGAAGCACCTACAAAATATTTAATATCTGCATTGGAAGGTTCATCAAATATATAATGGTCCAGCCAGTATCCATCTCCTCTTACAACAAACATTGATCGAAGCGAATTCATTAACACAGTAAGGTTATGAATTTCCGTGATTTTCCTAATCATTAACTTGATTAGTTCGCCGTGTAAAATATCATAAAGAATTTTCGCTCCACCGGCAATTCTGATTGTAGGAAAGTTTTGCGGACGAAGTCGGAAGAAGTGCCATTCAGCTTCTTCCATTATTTTTCCATCATACATAGAACTGACAGAATTCCAATGTAGATTCAGTCGTTCCAAATATGTTTTTGTTGATTCATCTGTGGCGACTGTTGTATTCTGGATCAGTCCACTTATATGGAAAAGGATTGCTTCATATTTTTCTATAATCACACCATCCTTTTCAATTAGCGAAAGAAAATTGACATTTGCATTCTTGGCAAGATCCATCATTTGATTTTTATTTTTTGAATAACCGAGCGCTTCGAACAGTAATTCGTACAAAAGCTGCTGCCAAATTTCTTGAGAGATAAAGTCTTTATGAGTGAAATTCTTTTCTTGAAATTGCACGGATAAATCGTAAGAAATAACCGGCTCTTTAATTTTTAATTCGCGTAAAAATTCAAGCTCTTTTAAGCGGAAATATATTTTTTTACATTTTTTTTCAAATCTTTGGACACCAAGTTCATATAAAACTTTTTCTTTTTGTTCAACAGGTATCAATTCATTGACTGGGTGGCACTTTAGAGACGTATTATTGTCGTTGCCGGAGCCAAGAATTTCAGCTTTCGCTGCAGAGTAAGTTTCAGGGTCCAAATGATCATACATACAAATCGAAGGAACTCTCCTTCCATCTCTAGTATAAACATGAGAGTAATTGCTCCTATTCTGAAGTGATACATGTAGAACTACTTTGTTATACTTATTATCAAGATGATGGCCATGAGATTTCCAATCAGAATATAAACTATCAATCTCTACATCCCCAATAAAAGTTAGGTTGCCAATTCGAATGCGGGCATTTTTGAAGTCGGGTCCGGCAGTTTCATGATTTAAACTTCCGGGGTCAGCAACTTCAATATCGTCGCCAGATGGAGTTTTTAAGGCATTAGTAAAATTTTGATGCTTCCAAATTTCATACAGAGCACTTTCTTTAATTTTTGCTTCCCTACCCATCACGCTACCAAACTAGGTTGAAAATTTTCTGCTTTTAAGCGGACTCCCCCATCTTGTATTTAATTTACAATTTGATTTTAAGAAATCCTATAAGAAAAGTTTCTTAACTTAAATCAGAAACAGTTTGGTTGTAATTTTTAATAAGATTTGAAACAGATTTTGAGAAACCGGGACTTTCATCACAATAGAGTAGAGCACGGCTAACATTTACTAAATAGTTGCTATTCCTTGCTTGATTAAAAGATGAGGCAACTTCATCGAGGCTTCCGCCTTGAGCTCCAACGCCTGGGAGGAGTACTATTAAATCTCTAAAGGAAGCTATATTTTCCTTTAATTCTTCAATTTTGGTTGCCCCGAAAACTATTCCACAATTTTTATTTGTGTTCCAATCATTAGCTTTCTCAATAACTTCTTGAAAAACAAATTTCCCGCTTTCAAGTTTTTGTTTTTCAAAATCGGAAGCACCTTTGTTGGAAGTGAGCGCCAAAATGAAATTGATTTTGTCTTCATAGTTTAAGAATGGCTGTAATGAATCAAACCCCATGTAAGGATGTAACGTTATAGAATCAAAGCCTAGTTCTTCAAACACCGCTTTAGCGTACATCTCGGATGTGTTACCAATATCTCCCCGCTTTGCATCGGCAATCACCAAAACATCATTTGGAATTAACGATAATGTTTGTGCCAGTGAGTCAAAACCACGCGCGCCGAATCTTTCATAAAAAGCAAAATTGATTTTGAACGAAGCAGCATGTTCTGCAGTGCTTTCAATAATTATTCTATTAAACTCTAATACTGGATCTTTTTCGGATAGAAGATGTTTCGGAATTTTGTTGATGTCTGTATCTAGTCCTACACAGATATGGAAATTATTACCAAGTCTTGTATTTATTTTTTCGAGCGCTGTCATCTTCATCCTCACTTTCAAGTATGTAATTTTCTATTTTTATAAATATTAAGTACCAATCCAATCAACATCATATTTACAAGCAGAGAACTGCCGCCATAACTAAGAAACGGTAACGGAAGCCCAATTACTGGAGTAATTCCCAGATCCATTCCTATATTCAATGCAAAGTGAGAGAATAAAAGAGCCAATACCCCGACCACAATGAGAACACTGAATTTATCCTTAGCCAGGCTTGCAATGTTTAACAACCGTATAAATACAACCGCAAATAGAATAACCACTAGAACACTTCCGATAAATCCAAACTCTTCACCAATTACACTATAAATAAAATCGGTCCACTGCTTTGGAATAAACCTAAGCTGAGTTTGATTTCCATTTAGAAATCCCTTTCCATATAGTCCGCCGGAACCAATTGCTACTTTGGCTTGCAAGGCATTATATCCGGCGCCAAGAGGATCAGCTGTTGGATCTAAAAAGGATTCAATTCTTTTTTGCTGATGGGGTTTCAATATTTTGAACACAAAATCGAAGAAGAAACCTGATGCCAAATTTATTACAAAGACTGTTATGCTGTTAAACAAATCTCTCTTAAAAAAGAAAAGAGCAGCAATTATTAATAATAGTGCGCCAATAAAAGATATAGTACCAAAAAGTGACGCAAAAATTACAAAGCCGGGAGAGAGTACGACAAATAATCCGAACAAACTAATACCGCTCCAGAAAACTAGGGTAAGTGTTACCAGCCCAAATACAATTGATGTACCCATATCCGGTTCAAGCATAATTAGCATAATTGGAACGATACCGATTCCTAAAGCAATAGAAAGATCTTTGAGATTATTTATATCTCTGCTTTTATACGTTAGCCAATAAGCAAGCATTAATATTGTACCGGCCTTAGCTAATTCGGATGGTTGAAAACCAAAACCTCCAATCCCAAACCAACTTTTGGCACCATAAACAGTTTTTCCAACTGCCAGAACTGCAATTAGGAAAAAGATTGAGA
>JBHEKZ010000302.1:0-3910 GCA_041859025.1 Melioribacteraceae bacterium
GCGCTGCGTCTCTACTTCAGATGAGTTAAGTTTGGAATCATAGGTATTTATAGATTAAGCGGGTAGACGTTTAATAAATAAATGTTCGCTTTCAAAAATTGTTACCAATTTTTTTTTGATAACGATGAAACTTTCTGAAAAATAGACTCAATTTCCGGCAAAAGCATTAATGAATTCTGAGACCGTCCGCTCGTTTTCTTCGGAATGGAGTGTGTTTTCTGAGAAAGTTTGTACGTTTTCTTTGAAATGAAATGTGCTTTCGGAAAAAGTTTACTCGTTTTCTCTGAAATGTACTGTGTTTTCAGAAAAAGTTTACCCGTTTTCTCTGAAATGAAATGTGTTTCCTGAGAAAGTTTGCTTGCTTTCTCCGAAATGGATTGTGTTTTCTGAGAAAGTTTATTCCTTTTCTCCGGAATGAAGTATGTTTTCTGAGAAAGTTTACCCGTTTTCTCCAAAATGGAGTGTGTTTTCGGAAAAAGTTTGTTCGTTTTCTTCGAAATGAAGTATGGTTTCAGAGAAAGTTTGCTCAGTTTCCCCGAAATGATAGGCGTTTCTAAAAAGAATATTGATTTTTTAGACGAAAAATAGGTTCGTGCTAATTCACTAACTAAGCAGTTTGAGTAAATGGGATAATTTAAGTCCCGACACGCCGTAGCGTGTCGGGGCAAAAGCTATTTTAGAATTTTTTTCAAATCTTCTTCGCTTACAGTGAGCATTCCAACCGGAACAAGACGCTCCGTAAGAGTTTTCCAGTTTTTATCTTTCTTAAAAATATCTTTTAACATTGGAAGCGCTTCATCCAATTTACCTTTATTGGCTAAAGTAATTGCGGTCCAATATTTCATTTCAAGATTTTGAGGAAACATTTTCATGGCGGAAGAATATTCTTCCATCGCTTTAGTCATATCATTTTTCTCAACGGCAAGATCGCCATTGTTCATATGTCCGTAAGCAGTGTGAACATTTATTAATCTTCTAAGTTCTTTGAGAGGTTCGTTGCTGTCTTCAACACGAAGATCGATTAATCTATCTTCCCAAATTTTTCCGGTGGATTTAGCACGAACAACCAGCAGCGCTGCGGATTGTTTACCGCGGATATCTCCGCCTACACTTTGCGCGGCTTCCAAAGCCGTCATCATTTTTTCGGCGAGTGTTCCTTTAGCTTTTGTAAATGCTTCATTCATTGCGGGCCAGACTTTATCGTTCAACATCATATTAGCTTGAACAGAAAAATTTGATCCGGTTATGTGTCCCGCGGCTTGAATACATTTTTTACCGGTCCAGGTTGCGGCTCTTCCTTTTGAATCAAGAATTGCAAGCTGGCGTACATCTCTACCTTCATCATTTTTGATTAACATATCAAGCGCTTCTTGCGGTGTTTTACCGGATTTAAGCAGGGCCAAACCATCGGGGCCAAAAGCCGGATTAACAAAAGATTGAGTAGCAACAACACCAACGCCGGCTTCTCCCCATGTAACAATTGATCCGACAGAAAACCAGTGAGACTGAACTGCTACGCCCATATCTCCGGTAGCGGGATCGAAAGCTACGATAGAATATGTATGAGCTAAGGGAGAAGATGATAAAAAAGTTTGTGCCGAAACCGACATGCTAAAAACTAGAAGGAACAAAAAAGCTGGTCTCATGGTTTTATACTCCAAAGTTTATAAATCAAATTAGCTGATTAAACAAAAATTGACAATAATTAATAGGAAAAAGCCAATTTGCTTATCAAAGCTGATGGGCTTATTTTCACCACCCGAAAAACATAAAGAAGATGGAGATGTAATGAAATACTTGAAAATACTCTTACTGCTGGTATTGGCCGTAACAGTTTCAACCGCACAAAAGAAAAACAGCGCAAAAAAAGAAAATCCACCTAAAAAGGAAGTCACAATGGCAGAAATAAAAACCGTCGACGATTCTGTAAGTTATTCGATTGGACAGAATATTGGAGCAAATCTTAAAGATCCGAACATGAAAATAAATTTCGACTTTTTATTTGCCGGAATGAAAGACGCTTTAGCAGGAACATCAAAACTTTCACCAACCGAAATGCAGCAATGTATGATGGGATTCAATGATAGAATGATGGCGATACGTTCAGAGCAAGCTAAGATTGAACAAGAAAAGAAACGCGCGGAACTTGCACCGGTAATTGAGAAGAATAAAAAAGAAGGTTCAGCTTTCCTGGAAGAAAATAAAAAGAAAGAGGGCGTTCAAGTAACAGCAAGCGGTTTGCAGTATAAAGTAATTACAAAAGGAACCGGAACCGAATCTCCAAAAGATACAAACACAGTTAAAGTACATTACCGCGGAACATTTATAGATGGTCAGGAATTTGACAGCTCATACAAAAGAAATGAACCAATCGAATTTCCTTTGAATCAGGTTATTAAAGGATGGACAGAAGGTTTACAGTTAATGCGCGTCGGCGATAAATATGAATTTTATATTCCTTATGAATTAGCTTACGGCGAAGAGGGCAGAGAAGGTGGAATTCCTCCGGCATCTGTATTGATCTTTGAAGTAGAGCTTTTAGGATTTAAATAGGCTTAATGTTTAGACAACACAAAAAAAGACCGGCTTAAAGCCGGTCTTTTTTTTTATTCACTAACTTGTGATGGTGCTTCCTCTATTTGCGGAGGAGTTTCTTCGATAGGTTCAACTTCCTCTTTCACTTCTTCCTGCGGTTCTATGTAATCTGTGCTGACCTTTACAACAACTTTCTTAACTGCTTTAGGAATATTTATTGCTATACCGGGCATATGGATATCGGTAGGAAAGAAAATACAAAAATGATTCTCTTCAACATTTATAAAATGACCTTCTCCTTTATAAATAGCAACATCCTTGCGGTCGTTATATTCTTCCAAAACCATAACTTTTTTTGTATCGGTAAAACCGATTCTTTCTTTGCCATCATATACAAACTGAACGTCGATATATTTTTTGTGGGCTTCCCATCTGCCGCTGCTTAACGGTTTTGTGTTGTATTCACTTACAATTGCGTAAACATCTGTGCCGTCAAGATCGTAAGTACCCGGTTCAACAGTTGAAAAATCGGTTGTCTGTAAATATCTAAGCGCTTTCTCAACTTTTTCACCTAAAGAAAAATATAGGCTGGCGTTTTTAAGATTATCAAATATCATATCACCTCTGTAATAAATTATAGTTTGTACATTAACCCAACAACGATAGCATAAAAATCGCTTTTGAGTGATTGGGGTTTGGTAAGTTTATCCACGTCAAGTTCGAAAAAGACATAACGAACATCTCCGGTTAAAACAAACGAGCCAAGAGGTAATTCTGCGCCGGCTCCCAAATGATAAGCTACATCACCTTTGGTTTCTTCTTTGATTGAGGCCCACGCCGTAGAAAGATTTGAATAATCAATCTGTGTATTAAGCCAACTAACTCCGGCTTCAACATGCGCTATCGGCAGCAATTTGAAAAATCCGGTAAGCATTATCGGGTAAGTTTTGGTTATTATTGTTGCCGTTGAAGTACCGAAATCCAATTTGTATTCATCTTTTTTGTAGTAGATGGCTCCTTCTATTCCAAGACCGCCTAAGTATAATCTTACAGCGCCGCCGGGCATCATAACTGATTTCTCTGCATCTTGAGTTTTAACAAAACCAAGCTGCGGGCCAAACGAAAGAGATTGAGAGAATGCTGCTTCCGAGAGAAGTGCCAAACAGAATAAAATAAAAAATGCTTTTTTCATCTCTGCCTCAGATAATTTAACTGCAACTTAAAAAAAAATGTTTGAATTCTCTATTTTACAACACCAAAGCTGATTGCCGAAGGATACTTATCTGAAAAATAAACTTTATGGGTTGCCTTCTGAAAATCTTCATCCTTTGCATTGTAGATATCAAGAAACTTCTGCGGATTACGATCGAACAAA
>JBHEKZ010000212.1:0-5463 GCA_041859025.1 Melioribacteraceae bacterium
TCACTCCAGCAATATCTAACTGATTTTGGCTCTTTAACTTCAGGAGAAGAAACTATTAATTTATTATCTGATATAGTTACAAATGCATCTTTGAATACTTTATCATCACCGGCGATTTGGAAATTATTCTTTCCATCACGAAGTTTTATTTCAAGTCCCTTCGAATTCTCAAAAGCTAAAACCACTTTATCTTTTTGGATGCTAGACGATTTATATATTGGTCCCGAGTAAACAACTTTTTTACCGTAATCTTTAGCTAAAGCCCATAGGGCGAGTCTTTCGCCAACATCTCTTTTGTTACCCGGGTGAATATTATCAACATTACCAATATCTAGCGTTACTGCCATGCCAGATTTTGGTACCGATAAACTTTGGAACTGCGCCTCGCGTAATAGCTGCGAGTTTGTTCCTTCTCCGTATCTGTAAGGGGCAATTTGAGTATAGTAAAATGACAGCTGATTCTTAAAATCACTTCTCCAATTATTAATCATCATCGGGAAAACGGTTTTGTAAAGTTCAGGCTCACCGGTATTAGATTCACCTTGATACCATATAGCACCGCGAAGATTGTAAGGAACAAGCGGAGCAATCATTGCATTGTAAAGTGTTGTTGGCATATAAGCGGAAATTTCAATCGAAAGTTTTGGTCTTTCCAAGTAGGCCAAGGTAGCTGCATCGAAAATATTAAACTTACCGTTTCTATATTCGGCGACCGGCAAATACTTCCATGTTCCGGCGATGGACATATTTTCTGCAGTTGCTTTAAGATGCAAACGAAACTTTTCGGATGTCCCATTAAATCCGCCACCCCCTTGATTATCAAGAACACGTATTGCTATTGTAACTTTTTTATCCTTCACCAATTCTGCCGGAACAACGTGAACACGTTCAACCTGCCAGAAACCATCTTTTTCGAATCCGCCTACTTTTACACCGTTAACATAGGTTGCATCCATATCGTCAATTGGTCCAAGTTCTAGAACTAATTCTTTGTTAAGCCAAGTCTCCGGAATTTCAATTTGCTTTCTGTACCAGATTACTCCGTCGAAATTTGATAGACCTAGTTTATCGAAATTACATGGCATGCTTGCATCAAACCATTTGCTATCATCATAATTAATAGCAGAACATTCCCTGTCCTTCAGATCAACATCGCGCCATTTATTTTCATCTGCATTCTGACTGAGATCAATTTGCGGAAGCGCGGCTAACCATGTAACTAACTTTTCATATTCCCCTTTGGCATTTGCGTATCTGTCGATAATCTCTTTGTATTTTGGAATTGCAGAGAGATTTTTTGCATCAGTCCAAGCTTCAACCGGAGTTCCACCCCAGCTGGAATGAATTAAACCGATTGGAATATTTAATTCAGTCATTAATTTCTTGCCAAAGAAAAATGCAGTTGCGCTAAATGACGCAGCGTTTTCCGGAGAACATTCGCTCCAAGTTCCGATACAATCTTTTTGCGGAACAGTAGAAGTTGAGCGTGTAACAGTAAACAACCTTAGGTTAGGATAATTTGCAGCCGGAATTTCTTTTGTCGCACCGTGAATTGTATCTCTCGGAGGCCAACCGGCAAGAGGCATTTCCATATTCGATTGACCGGAACACAACCAGACTTCTCCAATCAATACATTTTTGTAAGAGATTGTTTCGCTTCCGGAGGTAACTTTCACTTCAAATGGACCACCGGCTTTTGGAGTTTTTACTTTCACAATCCAAGTACCATCATTCATTGATTTTGTAGAAACCTTTTTACCCCAGCTTGCAGCTATACTGATTTTTTGATTCGGTTCAGCATTTCCCCAGAAAGCAGCATCGGTTTTCTGTTGTAAAACCATATTGCCGGAGAATATTGCCGGCAGTTTTAATTTAGACTTTTCAGTTTGTGCAAAAAGTAAAGAGAAACAGATCAGTGAGAAAACAATTACTTTTTTCATCTTTAATCCTTTTTATTTCGAGTAACTTATTTCCGTTCTGCTAAGCTGAACATCACCAAGCAAAACAATTTTAACAAACTTAGCATTTTCGTTATCAATTTTTGCAGAATATCTGGCGGCGGGATAAAAGCCATATTCATTTTTATCAAATTCAAAAACATGTTTCTCTAAATTCATTTCATAATAACTTGTTCCATCTACAGAGACAAATATTTTTACATTGCTTTCTTTAGCCGCTAAAAAACCTTCCACTTTAATTTCACTGCTTCCACTGGGCAATTTATAGCAGATATAGCTTTCACTCTTTCCGGTTAAGCGACTTCTATCCTCTTTTGCTTTTCTGATGTTTTCCATAGTCAGTAATTGAAGATCGCCGCTCTTTTCAGTAATCCTATCAAAATTTTCATATTCATCAATTAATTTTTTCGAAGCTACTGCTATCGGTCCAATAATATTTGAAAAATCAGAAATTCCGGCTTCATTTTTTGCTCTTAAGCGGTAAAAGTAACGTTTGCCGATCTCTGCCGTTTCATCATTAAACAAAGGACGATATTGATATTTGCTTTCATCGATATTATCTCCAAGCAGAATCCAATCAGCAACATATTCCTCTTTTCTTTCAAGGATGTAACTTTTAGCACCGACAGAGCCCTGCCAAGAAATAGCAGAGATATTTTTTATCTCCAGCAACTTCGGAGCCTCCGGTATTACGACCAGCATTACTTGTTCATTGCCAATCTTTGCTGTTTTTTCTTTGATGAGATTAAACAGCTCACTCTCATTATACATTTCCCCATTTGCAAATCCAGGAAATCTGTACGATTCGAAATTACTGTGCTCGGCATGATGATAAAATCCACCGTCTCTATTCCTGTTGCGTAAACTCCAGATCATTCCGCCAAGTAAACCTTGATTGATAACCGTATCAGCTAATTCTTTAATTTGATTCAATGGACGCAATCCGAACTCGCCAAGCAAGTATGGCTTTTTCCCTTTAACAAGTTTCTGATTTGAAATTAACGTACTAACAGTGGAATAATGAGTAGAAAGAATATCAAGATTCGGATCTTCGATTGCTTCATCGCGCAACTTTTGTATGTGAGTTCCTTCCAAAAGCAAATGATTTGTGTCCAGCGATTTAATGTACGCGGCAATATGTTTTGTCCATTCAACAGGAGCTTCAAGTTCATTTCCCGTTTCCCAGCAGAAAAGAGCTTTATCATCTTTGTACTGAATACCGGTATAAAAATTCTTTCTCTTTATCACATAATCAATCGTCTTCTTGAAGTCAGCAATGATTTCCGGATCGCTCCAGAATGCCGATTTATCTTTTCCTCTGAAGGCCGCATAATCCATTGGTCCGCCCCACCAAATCCAATTATCAACAAATGGAATAATGATTCTTACACCCTCTTCATTTGCAACTTGCATTACTTTATCAAGAGCGCGGAATGCCTCTTCATTAAAAATGCCGGGAGCTTCAATGTGGCGGACAAATTCTTTCGGTTCACCATTCTTTCGCAAAGAAGGCACATAAATGCGGGCCACTTTTCCGCCGATTTGTTTTATTGCTTTCAGCGCATCTCTAATCTCAAATTCATCAGGCAAGCGCCAGGGGTTCACACTTTCAAACGGAAGATAATCTTCGTTGTAATGTAGATTCGGAATGTTAAAGGATAGAAAACGAACTTCCTTTTCCCCGTCGAATACTTTATCAGCTTTGCGTGTTACAAAATTGTCGAAATTACTTGAAGTACAATTAACCAAGATTAAGCTCACTAATAGAAATACAACTGAAAAATAAGTTTTCCGCATTTAATTCCTCTGGAAATAATTTGATGAAAAATTAATAGGTCTAAAACTGTGCCGCCTATTTATTAATCGATTATACCAAAACAATAACAAAATGATTATCGCCCTTTATTATTTTAATAAAGTTATATCATATTGTTAATTGAAAACGTTGTATTTACTTCAAAAGCGAAGATTATTCCAACACATTGTTTAGCATAAAAATTGTACGGAGTTTGCATAAAACGGAAAAGAAAATGAAGCGGTTTTTATTAATATTTCTTTTGATTGGATCCATGGCAACTTTTGCCGCAGCGCATGTTGATGAGGCCAAATCTTCAAAACAGAATTTGAGGCAAGCAGCTGCGCCGGAAGAAGCTGGCTTTTCTTCGGAACGATTAACCAGAATTGACAAATATTTCTCCGAACTTATTGAAAGCAATAAACTTCCTCACGCGCAAGCATTTATTGTAAGACACGGTAAAGTGGTTTATTTCAAATCATTCGGATTAAAAGACAACGAAAAGAAGACACCTTTGCAGAACAGCGATATTTTCCGTCTCGCTTCTCAGACTAAAGCAATTACAACAACGGCACTAATGATTCTCTTTGAGGAAGCAAAAGTGAATCTTAGCGATCCTGTTTACAAATACATTCCGGCATTCAAGGATATTAAAGTTCAGATCAAGTCCGGTACCGATTACTCGCCGGCTAATCTTGAAGATTTAAAAAAGCCGATTACTATTCATCATCTCTTAACACACACTTCCGGAATTCCATATTGGTGGGATCCGAATGTATTCAAAATAATTATCTCACCCGGTTATACGTTTGATAATGTAATTCTTGAAGATGTTGTTAACGAAATGGCGAAGATGCCTCTGGCGCATCAGCCGGGAGCCGCATTAACATATGGTTATAATTTAGATGTTGTTGGAAGAATTATAGAAGTCGCATCCGGAATGAAACTAGACGAATTCTTTAGGAAAAGAATTTTTGAACCACTTGGAATGAATGATACCTATTTCTATTTGCCGCAAGAGAAAGCCAGCCGGCTTGTTACTCTTTCCGCAAAAGAAAAAGAAAATGAAGCGGCTGTTACTTCAAACGATGATTTGTTCTGCAGCTATTCTGTTAAAGGCGCCAGAACATTTTTATCCGGCGGTGCCGGCTTGGTAGGTCCTCTTGAAGATTACGCAAAATTCTGCCAGATGCTTCTTAACGGCGGCTCCTACAACAACAAGCAGATTATCAGTCCTAAGTCTGTAGAGATGATGACTCGCAATCATGTAGGCGAACTTCCTCTTGGCGATACGGGGAATCAATTCGGCTTCGGTTTTGAAATAATGACAGAGAAAGGTTTGCAGAATATTTTAGGAACCCCCGGCTCTTACAAATGGGGCGGCGCGTTCAGTACGGAATATATAATCGATCCGAAAGAAGATTTAGTTATGATCTTTTACTGCAATGTACGTCCGTTAGCCGGCAAAGTAGAAATACTAAACAAATATAGAACGCTTGTTTATCAAGCACTTATCAATTAAACTTTTTTTTAGAGAAAGCTATGAACCTAACAAAAACTATTGCAGATTAAATGCTCGATTCCCTTCAGAACGGAATACTTAAAAGATGGTATCCTTTGGTTATTGATGAAGAATTCGGCGGCTATTTTACAAATGTAACATGGGACTGGAAACTGCCCGAAGAACAAGAAAAGATGATTGTTACGCAA
>JBHEKZ010000252.1:0-5367 GCA_041859025.1 Melioribacteraceae bacterium
AACTTCTTTTGCGATTTTACCGCTGATTGTGTTTTTGCTGATTAGTGTGACAAGTTTGCCGAGATTTTGCGGAGTGACAGAAAAATCTCTAACGGAAATTTTCTGTTCATTGATTGTTTTGAGAACATCGGTCATAACCCAGTTGCTGGCGGATTTGAAGTCGTCAGTTTCTGTTAACACTTGCTCGTAATAATCTGCAAGTTCCCGAGATGAAGTTAATACTTGGGCATCGTATGCAGGCAATCTGTATTCTATCATAAAACGTTCTCTGCGTGAATCGGGAAGTTCCGGCAGTGTTGCGTTGATTTCATTGCGCCATTTATCATCAACAATAACAGGCATTAAATCGGGGTCGGGAAAATATCGGTAATCGTGGGCTTCTTCTTTCGTCCGCATTGGAATAACTTGATTTAGCTCTGCATTCCATAAAAGTGTCTGCTGAATAATCTTACCGCCATCCTCAATAATATCGATCTGTCTTTCTATCTCATACTCAATTGCTTTTTCAACATTGCGGAAACTGTTCATGTTTTTTAATTCAGCTTTGGTGCCGAGCTTGGTTTCTCCTTTTAAGCGAATGCTGATATTCGCATCGCATCTTAAAGAACCTTCTTCCATATTGCCGTCGCAAATCCCAAGATAAAGAAGCACCTGTTTTATCTTGTTGAGATACAAAACAGCTTCTTCGGCACTGCGCATATCTGGCTCACTTACAATTTCCATCAGCGGCGTTCCGGTTCGGTTTAAATCAATCATTGTATCGTCGCCTAAATCGTGAATCGATTTGCCGGCATCTTCTTCCATGTGAATTCTTGTAACACCAATATCTTTTTTGGAACCATCCTTAAATTCAATTGTAACTTTTCCATGCTCGCAGATCGGTTCTTCGTATTGGGAGATTTGATAGCCTTTCGGCAAGTCGGGATAAAAATAATTTTTCCTTGCGAAGACAGATTTCTCATTTATTCTGCAGCTGGTTGCAAGTCCCATTAACACTGTGTACTCAACAACCTTTTTATTTAGAACGGGTAAAACTCCCGGATGACCAAGACAAACCGGACAGATGTTGGAATTTGGGGATGAACCGAATTTGGTACTGCATCCGCAAAATATTTTTGTGTCTGTAAGCAACTGAGCATGTACTTCAAGCCCAATTACAACTTCGTACTTTGGATTCATAATAGAATTGAAGATTTGTTGCGGCGAATATAAATATTTTCAAAAGGGAAACGAAGCCGAATAGAATAATATATCAGTTCCCGCCAGCTCCGCCTTGATCATGACAAATTCCAGCTGCACCCTCGATATCCTTAGCAATAACTTTGACATTATCCGGCAATTCAACAGTCGCCAGCTCGTTCCAATTAGTGCCGTTAAGAATTTCAAATATGTATTTGATGCCGGTAAATTGATAATACAATTGTTTTTTCCGGTCGCCGGTCTTTCTTTCTATTTTAAGTGTTCTGTTAACGTTTGTGGAAAAATCAAAACCAACTTGGGCGGCTAATAACTTAGATGAAATTTGGCCATTCGCGATTATAACTTTTGGCGAGAGTGTAATCTCATACTCTGCCTTGATCGAATTACAATCTGCAATTGCGTTAGAAGGTTTAGGCAAATCTTCGTACAATTGAGACCTGTAGCGCAAAGAACTTAAATCAACATAAAAGCATATATAGCTGAAGTGATTTACCGGTACTGTGATAGTATTGTTTGTAGCAACAATATTGTTCAGTTCTTCATTTCCGTTAGAAGAAACAGAAACTGCTTTAATTAGGGAAGGATTTATTCCGCTTAAACTATTGGGTACTTGTAAACTTGCCGGACTTTTAAAAGTTAGTCCGCTCGGTTCAAGCGAAACAGCTTCTATTATAAATCTATCTTTAAACTGAACTGGAATTCCGGCGCCGAGAATTTGTGTAACGCTAATATCCGTATTCTGCTGTAAAGCGTTTGCTGGAATTTGCAGAACTCGATTAGTATTCAGGCCTACAGTTCCGCCGGTAACTGCATTGATTGTTACACTTGGTTCCTTCTTAAATAACTTCAGTGATAAAATTGCGGAAGCGTCTTTTTTAATTTCTATGTTGCGGACAATACCAATATAACCGGGTTTATTTGCCGAAAGCTGAAGCGAGCCGGTTCCTATTTCAGTTCCGAAACTGTAATTACCATTTGCATCAGATTGTTTTGAAATGCCGTTAACTGTGAGAACAACTTCAGAGAGAACACCGCCATTTGTCTCATCGGAAACTACTCCGGTTAAAACTCCTATTGCTGCACTAGCTGTTTGAGTTGGTTCGTTAGGATTTTCTTTCTGCAGATCGCAGCTGTTGTTTAACAAAACGCCAAATGTTAGTAGCAAGATCAATTTAGCTATTCTCTTCATGGCAGTTTCCATCTTTTATGATGATCCAAAAGAAATATACTTTTATTTCTCAACATTTTGAACAAAGAAGTTAGGTTTACTTTCATTTGCATTTTGCTGATCTTTGAAAAAATAAAAGAGGCCTAAATGAATTTGGATGTTCTGATCTTTGCGGCTCATCCCGATGACGCTGAACTTTCTATGGGCGGAACAATAGCCAAGCTTGCAAATCTTGGACATAAAGTAGGTATCATAGATTTAACTAAAGGAGAACTTGGTACACGCGGTTCTGCTGAAACAAGAAAAATTGAAGCGGAGAATGCTTCACATATTCTATCGGTCGCATACAGAGATAATCTCGGACTGAAAGATGGATCGATAAAATTCAGCGAAGAATATCTGAAGAAAATTATTGTAAAGATCAGAAAGCATAAGCCGAAATTGGTCTTCGCTCCTTATTTCAACGACCGTCACCCCGATCACATAGGTGCTAGTCAATTAGTTAAAGAAGCCTTTTTCTTTTCCGGGCTGCCGAAGATTGGAACAGAAGAGAATGACAGAATTCAAGTACCATATAGACCGCAAAAGTTGTTCTATTATATGCAGACTTATGAATTCACGCCATCATTTATTTATGACATAAGCGAAACCTTTGAAACGAAAATGAAAGCAGTGCTTGCTTACAATACGCAGTTTCATAATCCTGAAAGCCGTGAACCGGAAACATTTATAAGTCAGCCGATATTTCTTCAATTTCTTGAGGCGAGAGCCAAATATTTTGGCTTTAAGATTGGCAAGAATTACGGCGAAGCATTTTTCAGTGAAGAGGAAATTGAGCTTGATATTTCCAGCTTGTTAACTAGGAGTTAACTAGAGAAGAATTTTTACCATAACAAAAAGGTTGCAAATGGCTAAACCACAGTCGCTGAAGAAAAATTTAACCGGCTTGTTTTTAGGAATTGTGTCTCTGGCTGCCATACTTCTTTTTGTTGACTTGGGCCCGGAATATTACAACGCGAAAATTGTTGCCGCCATTACGTCTATGATGGGCATCTGGTGGATTACAGAGGCTATACCTCTTGCCGCAACTTCCTTCATTCCTCTTATACTCTTCCCCTTGCTTGGAGTAGATTCCGGCGCAAAAACAGCGCAAGCCTATGCAAACTCTACAATCTTTCTATTCCTTGGCGGAATGATTATAGCGGTTGCAATTGAAAAATGGAATCTTCACAAACGAATTGCTCTAAACGTAATCTCAATTTTCGGCACAACTCCTTCACGCATTGTTCTCGGATTTATGATGGCAACCGCTTTCATATCAATGTGGATTAATAACACATCTACAACATTAATGATTTTGCCGATTGGGTTAGCCGTTCTACTTAAAGTTGAAGAATCGTTCGGAAAGCAGAAAGCAGAATCATTTGCTAAAACAATAATGCTTGGTATAGCTTATGCAAGTTCAATAGGCGGAATAGCTACATTAATTGGAACGGCGCCGAACATGGTCTTTCAGCGAGTGTATAAAATCTCCTTTCCAGCCACTCCGGAAATCCATTTTGGCGAATGGATGAAATACGTGGTTCCTATTGCTGTTATAATGTTGGTGTTCACTTGGTTTCTGCTGACAAAAGTTTTATTCAAGGTCTCTGATAAATTTGAAATCGATCCCCAAATTATTACCGACGAAAAGAAAAACCTCGGCAAGTTTACTTACGAAGAAAAAACAATTTCAGTTTTATTTCTTATAACATGTTTACTCTGGATTTTCCGTGTCGATCTGAATTTGGAATGGTTTGTAATACCGGGCTGGTCACGGTTATTTCCTAAAGTAGATTTTATTGATGACGGAACTATTGCAATTGCTATGGCCACTTTGCTGTTTGTAATTCCATCTAAAAACGGAGATAGTGAAAATTCCTTTCTGCTGAATCACTCTTCGTTGAAGAAAGTCCCGTGGGACATTATTATACTTTTCGGCGGCGGTTTCGCTATTGCGGACGGATTTGTTTCCAGCGGACTATCGAAATTAATTGGAGTAAAACTGGCCGGTCTTTCCGGAGTAAATCTTGTATTCCTAGTAGCGGTAGTTTGTTTTGCAGTTACTGCGCTTTCCGAAATAGCCTCAAATACAGCAACCGCTCAAATAATTCTGCCGATACTTGCTTCCATAAGTGTGCAGATGAATATTAATCCGATGATATTAATGATTCCGGCAACTCTTGCGGCTTCATTTGGATTTATGCTGCCGGTTGGCACTCCTCCTAACGCAATAGTTTTCGGCAGTGAACGTTTACATGTAATTGATATGGTTAAAAGCGGCGTATTGATTGATTTGTTAAGCGTTCTTGTGATTACATTCTTTGCGTGGTTTTTCTTTTTATAAATTGAAACGTTATTGACGCAACTGCATCAAACAGTATAAAAACGGAGGATTTATGGCTTACTATAATTCAAAAGTTGTTAAATACTCTTTTGATGAAACACTTACCAAAATTGTTGAAGAATTGAAAAAGGAAGGCTTTGGAGTATTAACGGAAATTGATGTTAAAGAAACCCTTAAGAAAAAACTGCAAGTAGATTTTCGGCGTTACAAAATCCTGGGCGCCTGTAATCCGACTTTTGCTTACAAGGCACTTCAAACCGAAGAAAACTTAGGTGTGCTGCTGCCATGTAATGTTGTTGTACAAGAAAAAGAAGACCACACAATTCAAGTGAGTGTGGTTAACCCTATGGAATCTATGGAAGCTGTAAAAAATGAATTGCTTGGTGAAGTTGCGTCGGAAGTTTCTGCAAAATTGAGAAGAGTTTTGGAAAATATGTAAAAGAGAGTAACTGAGTGCCAAGGTTTCTAAGTTCCTCGTATGTTAAGAATAAAGTTTTTCAAGAAGAAGTAGACTAAATTTGGTAAAAGATTCAGGCTTAAGGAATGGTAGAGCGGTGAGTGCCAAGATACATTAAACAATGATATCGGAACTTAGATATACTCACCATTCCTC
>JBHEKZ010000365.1:0-8922 GCA_041859025.1 Melioribacteraceae bacterium
CAAGTTTGGAGTAAATGATGATATCAGCAGAATTAAAAGCAGTAATTCTAAAACAACTCAACCTTGACGACTTTAATCTTCAAGACGATACAATCGCGCCGCAAGTTCCGGGCTGGGATTCTCTTAATCACATCAACATTATTGTTGCTGTTGAAGAGAAGTTTGGAGTGAAATTTAAAAGCCGCGAATTACTCCAACTAAAGTGTGTTGGCGATTTGCAAAGAATGGTGGACTCAAAACTAATAAAGTAAATATTTCGCACCGGGCTTAGTCGGGGTGTGTAGTTATTTATTTTGTCATGCTTCGACAAGCTCAGCATGACTCTGCATTTTGAAAACACGTTAATCTCATGTTTAATATTAACCTACAATACGTTTGGGATTTACTTAAATACAATCCAACCGATCCGCTAATATTCAGCACAAGTTTATTTCTCTTTTTGTTTTTGTTCTTTCTGGTCTTTTATAATCTTTTCGGCAAAAACAAGATGGTTCGGCTCGGTTTGTTAATTGTGTTTTCACTTTACTTCTATTATAAATCAGCCGGCTACTATGCGGGAATTCTTGTTGTATCTGCCATTGTAAATTTCTTCTTCGCAAAGTTTATGGCATCTACGGAAAAACTTTCGTGGAAACGGGTTCATCTTATTTTAGCAGTACTGCTTAATCTTGGAATATTAGGTTACTTTAAATACGCCAACTTTATTTACCAGATTATTTCCGAAATGAATAACGCTCAATTCGAGCCGCTTTCAATCTTTCTTCCTATCGGAATTTCTTTTTATACGTTTAAGTCGCTCAATTATGTTTTTGATGTTTACCTTGAAAACATGGAGCCCACAACAAGCTTCCGCGATTTCTGCGTCTACGTTTTCTTTTTCCCAAATTTATTGATGGGCCCGATTGACCGCGCTTCGGATTTCTTGCCGCAAGTGCAAAAAGAACTTTATCTATCTAAAGAAGATTTAGGTAAAGCCACGCTGCTTATTATTGCCGGTTTGTTCAAAAAAGTAGTTATAGCAGATTACATTAGTTTGAATTTTGTTGACCGCATTTTTGATTTCCCGCTTCGATACACCGGCGTGGAAAATCTTTTGGCAATTTACGGTTATGCATTGCAAATATATTGCGATTTCTCCGGTTACACAGATATGGCCATTGGCGTGGCTCTCTTTCTCGGCTTCAAACTGATGGATAATTTTAATTCGCCATTCAAAGCTAACAGCATTGCCGACTTTTGGCGCCGCTGGCATATTTCACTAAGCAAATGGCTGCTTGATTATCTTTTCAAGCCAATGCAGTTCAGCATGCGTTCGTTAAAAATTTGGGCTAACGTTATTGCTCTTTTTGCAACATTTGTTGTTTGCGGGTTGTGGCATGGCGGAGCGTGGAATTTCATCATCTGGGGTGCGCTTCATGGATTCATGATGTCTTTCAGCCTCATTGTACAGAAACCAAAACAAAAATTCTATAAGTTTCTTAAAATCAACGACTCGAAAATTTTACGTTTTGTACAGACAGTAATCACCTTCCATTTGATTGCCGCTTCATTCATCATTTTCCGCACGAACGACATTCAGGTAATCAAGGATATGTTTTCTCAAATGTTCACCTTTTTCCACGCTGAAGTGTTTTTACAATTTGCAGAGAAGCTGCCCATAATTTTGGGATTGATGTTAATCGGTTACATTTTGCATTTTATGCCGGTAAAAGTAGAGAATGGTTTTAGACGGCTCATCGTTTCACTGCCATGGTTTGCACAAGCGATATTGCTGGTTATTGTTATCTGGGTTGCTGCTCAATTTAAGTCTGCCGACATAACACCGTTCATATACTTCCAGTTCTAAAAAACTTGGAGATGTTGTGAGGAGCAACTTTACAATTCGTTTAGGCGGCATTGCCTTGTCCTTTCTATTATTCGCGAGTTGTGAAAGAGATGTATTTACTGGATATAATGAACCGGCAGATATTGAGAACTGTAAAATTTTTATTTCTAGTGATCCTTCAAAAGCTTCAATATTCTTAAATGGTAAAAATACCGGTAAGCTAACCCCCGATACACTTACATGGTTAAGTTCGGGCGAAAACAAAATTACCCTAAAAACAGATTACTTCGATGACACTACAGCCACAGTAATTCTTTCAAAAAGTAATCTAGCCAATCTGTACATTAATTTCGAAGCCAACTCGAGAGCATTTGGAAGGTTAAATTGTATTTCCTTTCCAACAGGTGCCGAAATATTTTTGGATGGAACACCCACCAATAGCAAGACCCCATTTATTATTAAAAATGTACAGCCCGGCCCCCACTATGTAAAATACAAGTATCCCTCACATAGGGACGATAGTATCTCTGTTAAAGCATTAAGCTCTACAATGGTAACAGCCTATCTTGATCTTGAAGACACCACTAAATGGGTAAGCTATAACACAAAGAATTCACCTATTCTTTCTAACGCTGTTAATTCAGTAGCGGTTGATCATAAAAACAATATTTGGATTGGTACAGACAAGGGTCTTAACAGAAAAAGTGGAAACAGGTGGACAAACTTTACAACATTAAATTCTACTTTGCAGAGCAACACGATAAACCATATAGCTATCGATAATAATGATGGAGTCTGGTTATCCACAACGAAAGGAATTTACTTGTTGAAGAACTCAGTAATTACTGATTATTCTTTTAATCTAGGAAGCAATAATGTTAAACTGATTGTCTGCAGTAAAAAAGATACAATTTGGGCGGCAGTAACAGGCGTTGGTTTATGTAAGTTCGCTGGTGATAAATGGATTATATATAACACTCTTAATTCTGGATTGAAAGACAATAATATAAACTGCATGGTCGTTGACCGGTATGAAAACATCTGGATAGGGTACACTTTCTATGGAATATCTTTCTTTAACAGGTTTCAATGGAGCTACCAGGAAGATCTTCGCGGTATATATTCTATTCTCATTGATGATAACGAAAAGGTATGGGCCGGAACAATTCTTCATCCCATGGGCTTTGGTTATGTCTATTATCACAATGGCGAGAAATGGGTTATGATAAATAAACGAGAATTAACAATGTCAAACTTAACACTCGCACTGCATTGCGTTAGGAACAAAGTATTTACTGGGACTTTAAATGGTTTGGGAATTATTAACGAATATACAGATGTAAAATTTTTCGGAAAGGGAAACCTCTATTTAGATCCTCTAAGAGTCCAGACGCAGGCTACAGACTTAAATGAAAATTTATGGTTTGGAACTCCATTTCACGGTTGCGGTGTATTGAAAAAGGAAAACTTATAAAGCTACTTTTTGTTCTTTATCTTTAGCTATCAGTTTAAGTTAGATAAGAAAAAAAGGTGAACGGTGCTTAGAAAAATTTTAATCAGTATAAGCTCTTTGTTTATCGCTTGCATATTTTTAGCAAGCTGTGAACGTAATGTATTCACCGGTTTTATTGAGCCCACAGACTTTGAGAATTGCAAAATATTTGTAGAAAGCAACCCTAGTAAAGCTTCAATATACATAGATGGATTAAACAGTGGTAAAACCACACCAGATACAATTGACTGGCTTTCCTCCGGAAAAAATAAAATTACATTAAAACTCGAACTCTACGAAGACACCACCGAAACAGTTTTTCTTGCAAAGGACATAACGAATAAGCTCTACATTGATTTTGAATCTAACTCGAGGAATTATGGAAAAATAGAATGCACTTCATTTCCCAGCGATGCAGAACTGCTTCTTAACAATAAGCCAACTAATCAAAAAACCCCAGCTACAATAAAGGGTCTTCTGCCGGCACGTTATTACTTAAAGTATAGATACCCTTTGCACCGAGACGATAGTTTGTTAGTTACTGTTATAAGTAATCAAACCACACCGGCAAACATTACACTTGAAGACACAACGAAATGGGTTAGTTATGATAGCTATACTGCAAAGCTTCCTTCAAACACAGTCTTTTCAGTTGTAGCGGATAAACAGAACACAATTTGGATTGGTACCGAAAGAGGATTGGTAAGAAAGAAGGGCTCGAATTGGTATACATTTAATACAAGCAATTCAATTCTTAAAACAAATATTATAAATCATGTTGCAGTTGATTCACGAAACAGAATTTGGGTTTCTACTCCACTTGGAATTTATGTTGTAGAAAATTCAATAATGACCGATTATTCATACAACCTTCCGATGCAGTTATTTAGAATGATAGCGTTTGGCAAAACCGGAACTGTGTGGGCTGCAACAAGCATAGGTCTCTGCCGGCTGGATGGAAACAATTGGACTATCTTCAATACTTCTAATTCCGGTATACGCGATAACTATGTACCTTGTATAGCAATTGACAAAAGCGATAAAATATGGGTCGGGACTAGTTCTGCTTATGCTGGATTATCTGTATTTGATGGAACTTCGTGGATCTATCACAATCCTACGAACATTAATTCAGTAGTAATTGGCGGCGGCGTACTTTCCATTCACATCAGCGAAGATGGAAAAGTTTGGGTTGGATCAAACCGATATCCAAGTCCCGGCGGACCACTAATTTGCTATGATGGAACTTCGTGGTCGCTAGTCGCAAAAAATGTTTTTGGAATTCAAATGTTTCAGTCAATTTGCAGTTCGAATGATAAAGTATTTTTTGGAGCAAAAACCGGAATGGGAATATTATACAAGGATGGTTCAACAAAATTTATCAATTACGGAAATGCACGCATAAATTATTTGTGGATAAACTCTTTGACATTCGACAATAATGGTGATCTTTGGATAGGAACTTTGATTAACGGTGCCGCCAAATTCAAAAAAGAATATTTTTGAAGGCAGGTTCAGCTGTAATTCCTTCCCAATATGAGCCATAATCCTTCATCTTTCTCAAAATTTACATAAATTAAGGTAGCGGAAAGCTAAATAACGCAACTTTTCGACGGCTTGATTTTTGCACGTATTGTTACTTAAATAAAATAAGAATATGCCCTCAAGAAAAATTTATCTAATCATCTTTGTTTTAATTGCGCCGCTACTTTTTGCGCAGCAAAGAGCAAATATTGCCGATGGTCTAAAAAGAACTGCACTTTCTCATATGAGTGCCGGTAGATATGGTGAAGCAATTGATCAGCTCAATAAATTCATAACGGCTCTTCCCCAAGAACCGGAAGGTTATTATTTACGCGCACAGTGTTTAGAAAAGCGTCAATCATATGAACCGGCAAGATTAGATTATAGGCGCGCAATAAGAATTCAAACCAACACAGCACAGCGATCAAAGTATGAACAAGATTTACAAAAAATGCTAACAGTGTGGTATGCCATTCTAAATAAAAAAATTGAAGGACATAGACGCGAAATTGCAATTGATCCAAACAAACCATACAACTATCTGGAAATCGGTAAATCTTATAAGTGGATGGAAATTTGGGACAAAGCAGAACAATGGTACGATGAATATCTGATGCGCGATGATAATGCTTCTCCGGATGAGATTTTGCGCTACACTGAAATCTTAGCCAAAACCGGCAGTTTTGTTAAAGGAGAAAAAATTCTTAAGAAGTATACCGATCGATATCCGCAGGATTGGCGCCTCTGGAGCCGATATGGTTACTTTACTTTGTGGCTTGGCAAATATCAAATTGCGAAAAGAGCTTTCGAAACCGCTCTCTCTTTCAAACCTTTCTTCAAAGAAGCAGAAGACGGATTAGATATTGTTAACAGCCAGGCATATTTAGTCCAAGAAGATAAACGCGCTTTTGAAAAGGAGTACCCGATTGATCGCTACTACAGACTGTTGCGTAAAAAGCCTAATGATATTGAAATAAGATATAAACTTGTTGATGAGCTGATTAAAGCAAACCGCATTGAAGAAGCATATGAGCAATTGAAGATAGTTGGAGTTACAAAAGGTGAAGATGATTGGTATAAAGAGAAATGGAGTTTTATTACTTCTTATCGAGACAGTGTTTATCATGACAAATTGAACAAAGCAAAAGCAAAGTTACTTCAAGACGAGTATGATAAAGAAGCATTAAAGACTGTTGCTAACTATTACGATTATCTTCAGAATTATGATAGCGCGATGGTTATGCTGGATAAATACTTTGAGAAATATCCGGATGAACAAGATCAGGAATTACGGTTTCGTTACGCTAAAATTTCCGCTTGGGGACGTGATTTTGATAAAGCAATAAACATCACCGATAATTTACTTGGCAGTTATCCTAATAATTTAGATTATCAGCTTTTTAGAGCTCAGGTTTCTGTCTGGACAAACCGCGACGCAGATATAGCAGAGAAATATCTAGATAATGTTTTACAAGCAAGACCTAACGACTTGCAAGCAATTATTTCAAAAGCTTCTTTAATTCTTATTAAGCAAGATTTTGATAATGCGCAAGCACTTGCGGACCAGGCTAAAGGAATTGACCCTAACAATGATGATGTGATTAAACTTCAGTCCAATATTGATTGGCAAAAGATGCGCGCGGAGGAAGAAAAACTCTACGCTATTCTGGAGCTCGGAAGACAGCGTGTTCAAGATGGCGATCCTGCCGGCGGTATACAATACTATGAAGAATACATGGGCAAAACAGACGCTAATGATCTAATCAAAAAAGAATTTGGTGATGTATTATTTGCGGCTAAAGATTATAGCCGTGTGTTAGATACATATAATCAACTTCTTACAAGCAATGATAATTATGAAGTTCAGATGCAGCGTGGTAAACTTTTTTATGCTATGGGAGATTCAGTAAACGCAGTTAAAGAATTCAAACAGCTTGTGAAAAAAGACTCTGCTGATTTTGAAGCTAATTTATATTTGGCTGATTCTTACGCGAAAATGGCGGAAAATGATTCTGCCCGCACAATATATAATACTCTTTTGGATACATGGCAACTTGATTCAACGCAAACAAAGATGGTGGAACAGCGTAAAGGCTGGCTTCCGGTTACCGGTATACAAGCAATTTTTGAAACTTTCCCAAACTATGTAGCCTTGGCTCCTTCGGTAATTTATTATGCCGATAACTTGAGTTTTAGAATGCTTGCAGCCGGCGCCCGACTTGATCTTGGTTTGACCAAGTTTCTTTCTTTCGGAGTTTCTTTCGGACGAACTCAATTAAAAGCGAATGCCGCCAGTTTAGATCAAAACATTATTGATACTATACCGAATTTTTATACCGACCAACGATTTACAACTTTTAAAGGCCATGTGTTTATTAAATTCTCGGAACAATTTAATATGGGTCTTGGTGTTGGGAAAAGTAATTCGCAAGGATATTTTTCTCGCGATGAACAAGATGCATTTTTTAAGTTTGAGCGACGTGACACCGCAAGTGTTACACTGCAATATCAAAACTCGGATGCTTCACTAATTCTTTATTCCCCCTATTTAATTAGTATTCGGCAAATGGCTCGTCTTTATAAGCTGCAAGGTTATTACAGACACAGAGACGGGATGAAGATTGAAGGAAGTTTTCAGTACCTTGGCATTGATGATGGGAATGAGGGAAATGATTTTTATTTAAGACTCGGCCGATACTTCTATAAAGATTTGGTAGTTGGATATGAATATGCCTACGATAACTTCAAGTGGAAATCACCTTATTATTATTCGCCCAGAAATTTTGAATCGCACAGTATTTGGCTTGATAACGAATTGGACCGCAAACAAAATCTTCGCGTAACAATCGGTGGAAAACTTGGAATCATTCCTCAGAATAGTTTAATTGTTCTAGAAGGACATTTCGAAGGGGAATACAAACCTATTCCGAACTTACTGATGTCCGGACGTGTTGGAATTGGCAGTACTTCGCGCGATAATTCCAGTTACCGGTTTTTCTCTGGTCAGCTTTCTATCTATTGGACCATATTCTAGAATTGACGCTTTTAACAAGTAGAATTCTCGGAGTAACTTTGAAGAAATTTTTTCTTCTTACACTTCTGTTGCTTGCATCAACATATGCGCAGGAAATCACTTTTTCCGGCGAAGCTAAACCGGCCGGGATTATTATTGCTAAAGGAGAAAACATAACTTCCGCAACGCTGAATAAGCAGAAGCTGCTGGTGGATAAAGATGGAACATTTGTTTTTGGATTTGACAGTGACGCAAAAGGAAAATTTATTCTTCGTGTTAAACAAAAAAAACAGAAAGAAAAAGTCTTTACATACACTTTGGAGCAAAGAGAATATGAAAAACAATCACTCTCTTTACCAAGTAAATTTGTCACTCCGCCCAAAAGATTTTTAAAACAAAGAAAGAAGGAAACTGCAAAAATGAAAAAAGCCCGCGCAAAGATGGCAGGAGTTAAAACCGCATATTTTAAAGAGGGGTTTGCTCTTCCTATTGATAGTGTAAGAATAACTGCAGATTTTGGCGGACAAAGAATTCTAAATGGAAAAAAAAGGAAAGAGCACAACGGTGTTGATTTCGGCGGTAATGAAGGCGATTCTGTTTATGCCATTACCGATGGAATTGTTCGTTTAGCAGGAGAAAAATTTTACTATAACGGCAATTTCGTTTTATTAGATCACGGACAAGGTTTAAGCAGCGTTTATCTTCACCTTAGCAAACTTCATGTAAAGAACAATCAAGTAGTCAAGAAGGGTGAATTAATTGGTGAAGTAGGGGCAACGGGAAGATCTACCGGACCACATCTTCATTTAGGAATTCAATGGTACAAGAAAAGAATTGATCCGGCCAACATATTAAATCTAAATTTAGAGCAGTTCACTGATTGAATCTATTACCTTAACACCAAGCGTTTCCAATCTCTTCTTATCATAATGTCCACTGGAAAGCAGGACGCAATCGGCACCCATTTCCGTAGCAACTTCAAAATCATGTTCGGTATCACCGATCATTAACGTTTCCCCTTTTCCGTTGCCGAGTTTTTTAATCAACTGCTGACCTAGATGAAGTTTG
>JBHEKZ010000006.1:0-2882 GCA_041859025.1 Melioribacteraceae bacterium
TTGCAGAGTCCACCCAAAATATTTGTTTTTATTTCTTGCTTAACTAAATCAATTTACATTCAAATTGCAAGAGAGAAATTGTTCTCATATATGTATTCAAAAAAATCCCGACAAACTTTGCCGGGATTTTTCTAACTACTCAATACTAATATCTAAATACTAGTTCTATCAATTCTTACTTATTGGTATCAATTCCGGAACATCGATATTTTCTTTGAAGTTTTTCGGTTTCTTCGAAGCTCCGTTTCCATTAGAACCATTCCCGTTACCATTGTTTCCGTTTTTCTTTCCTACCAGTTCCACAGAGATTTTAGAATCAGCCTTCTGATCAAGATGAGCTTCGCGATAGACAAAGACTTCATTCTTATAATTACGCATAACAACACGGTCTTCATCTCTGTGAAGAACATACTGAGGAAGAACAGGAATCTTTCCGCCGCCGCCCGGGGCATCAATAACGAAATGTGGAATTGCCAATCCGCTAGTATGACCGCGGAGTTTGTACATAATTTCCAATCCTTTATCCAGAGAAGTTCTGAAGTGGTTGGCGCCGCGGGTTTCATCTGCCATATACAGATAGTAAGGACGTACACGAATCTTGAGAAGTTTTGTGAATAGTTCTCTCATCACCTCAGCGTCGTCATTAACGCCTTTCATCAGCACAGCTTGATTACTTACCGGAATTCCCGCATTAGCGAGCATTTCGCACGCTTTAGAGCTCTCCGGTGTAATTTCCCATGGATGATTGAAGTGGGTGTTAACATATATTGGATGATACTTTTTAATCATTTCTACGAGTTTTGGTGTAATTCTCTGCGGAAGAACGCAAGGCATCTTAGAACCAATACGAATAATTTCGAGATGAGGAATTTGTCTGAGGCGCTTTAGAATTTTTTCCA
Organism: Melioribacteraceae bacterium; assembly: GCA_041859025.1. Lineage (GTDB taxonomy): Bacteria > Bacteroidota > Ignavibacteria > Ignavibacteriales > Melioribacteraceae > Stygiobacter. The sequence goes on from JBHEKZ010000006.1 coordinate 900, forward strand.
GCATTGTATCCGTTAGCATCAGCGGATCGCCGCCGGACATTACAACGTCGCGAATTTCGGTATGCTTCTCTAAATACTTAAAAGCAGACTCAAGTTCCTTCATCGAGATTTTATCTGCGTTGCCAACTTTCCTTTTTCGAGTGCAGAAGCGGCAATACATTCCGCATTGGCTTGTGGTAAGAAACAAAGCCCGATCCGGATAACGATGTGTAATATTTGGAACCGGACTCATCGCATCTTCTTGAAGCGGGTCTTCAAATCCTTCTATGTCATCAAGCTCCGCTTTATCCGGCACACATTGCTTCCAAATAGGATCGTGCGGATAACGAATGAGCGATAAATAGTAAGGATTTATTCTTGCTTGGAAGAATTCATCCAGATTCTCTGCTACAGTTTTGTCAATCCCGAACTTTTCAACAAGTTGATCGACAGAGTGAACACTGTCTCTTATCATTTGCTGCCAGAGTTCCATGATAGTTGCCCTTTATGTTTAATTGCCCTTTAAGTTCTTAAGTACTTACCGAACACGATCAGATTATCTCCGATCGAATAAAAATCTTTTATTTGGGATACTATCGAGTAATTATTTCTTAAATAAAAATTTCTCGTGGCAGTGTAACTGTCTTTGGAGGATGTTTCAGCTAAAATCCATCTTCCATTATTTTCTTTTACAAAATTTTCTGAATGTTCCAGAAGCTTTTTGCCTACGCCAATATTCTGAGCGTTTGGCCCAACAACAATCCAGAACAAATCGAACACTCCGTCGGTAAGCGCGCGCTTTCCAACGCAGTGGTAACCTAAAACTTTTCCTTCATTCTCAAAAACGTAAACGTTGTAATACTCATGGTTAGGCTTTTCTATAGCCTCATCAATAAGCTCAACTGCAACACTTTTCTCTTCGGAATTGAAATTTTCCGTTCCGTCGATCATTTCAACTAATTGTTGTCTGTCTTCAGCTTGCAGCTTTCGTATCATAACTGTTTCTCATTAAGGCAAAGGATGAAATTTTATATAAAAGTTCTTCGTAATTGATTCCAGCTGCAGCCGAGCTGCGGACAAATCCGGTATCGGGGGATATATCGGGATTCGGATTCACTTCGATAACGTAAGGAACATTTTTTTTGTTAAGTCTAATGTCAACTCTTACGTAATCTCTGCAGTCGAGTGCTTCGTAGGCTTCGAGAGCCATCTTTTTAACTTTTTCTTCTAATTTAGTGTCAAGTTTTGCGGGACATTTTGGAATTGTGCTTTTGAAGTAAACACTATCGGCAGACCACTTAGCTTCGTAGGTTACTATTTTTGGAAGTCCGGCCGGCAAGGTATCAAAAGTAATTTCCGAAATAGGTAAAACCTGACCGCCAAGAATAGCCACATTCAATTCCCGCCCATCAATATATTCTTCAACTATAACTTCTTGCGAAAATGAAGTAAACAAGTAGTTTAGTCGGGCTCGTAAATCTTCATAGTTGTGAACAACAGAAAATTCCGAAATACCTATGCTTGCGTCTTCTCGGGCAAGTTTTAATATCACCGGAAATTTCAATTTGAATTCGTGCTTTGTTGGAACGTGATCAATTTCGGCAAGGTAATGAGCCGGAGTTCTAACTCCGTGAGCTTGAAGAATTTGTTTTGTCTTCGATTTTTGTAAGCAGTTTCCCAAAGTCATTGCCGAGTTGCCGGTGTACTGAATACCGAGCAGATCAAAAACGCCGGCAATGTAGCTTTCGTAATCAGAATTTCCTTCAATCGATTCAACGAAATTAAAAATTACATCGGGGGAAATGCTCGAAATTTTTTTTATCGCGTCTCTTATGTCTCTATTTATCGGCAGTATTTCAACAAAAGCATATTTCTTTTTTAAAAGCTTCTTGATTGATTCAATCTGCTTCAGAAATTCTCGTTCGGATAAATCATTGTCTTCGTTGTGGTCATTAGTTTCTTTACCGAGGTAATTATCGTAGTAGCGGGTTGGTTCATTAAAGC
>JBHEKZ010000231.1:0-4808 GCA_041859025.1 Melioribacteraceae bacterium
GTTTTCCAAAGAAAACTAATTCAGCGCCTTGTGTTTTGATTTCTTCAGCTAATGCTTTGGCAACAGAAAGTGAATCTCTGTAAGAATCATCTTTTAGTAGAACGGCATTATCTATTCCCATTGCAAGTGCCTTGCGAAGAGTTTCTTTATTAGCATCTCCGCCTAAACTAATTGCAACAGTTTCACCGCCTAATTTTTCTTTAGTTTTTAAAGCTTCCTCAATCGCGAATTCATCGTATGGATTTACTACAAACGTAACACCGGCCGGGTCGATACTCTTTCCGTCTGCGCCAATGTTAATTTTTGCTGCTGTATCCGGCACGTGACTTACGCACACAGCAATTTTCATTAAACCTCCTAAAACTTTTTTTGAACAAATACACTTACTAATCAAATATAAACAAATTTATTTTTGCGGTACAATTTTATAAATTCTAATCGGAATTGGAAAAATATTGATGGCTGAAAGCAGACCACAGGAAGTACCCGAAATACAGTTTGATGAAGAAGTGAATATTCAGCAGCCATACAAGGTTGTTTTATTCAATGATGATTTTCATTCATTCGATGAAGTTATTAACCAGCTAATAAAAGCTTTAAAATGCGGTTATGAAAAAGCTAGAGATTTTGCTTTTGAGGCACATGTTAAAGGCAAGGCTGTTGTTTTTAGCGGCGAGCTAAACAAATGCCTCAAAGTCTCTTCGGTTTTGGAAGAAATTGCGCTTCATACCCAAATACTATCTTGATAAAAGGGACACCCAAAAGAATCATTCAAGATAAATCTTCCTCTTATTTTTGATTATATTTTGTGTGTAAATACTAATCATTAAAACAGAGTTAAATATGCAAATTGGTCTAGTCGGACTCCAATATTCTGGAAAGACGACGTTATTTGAAACATTAGCAAAAGGAAGTTCTCATTCACAATCCGGCAAGGAAGAAGCATCGATTGAAGTAGTTAAGGTGCCGGATGACCGCTTAGATAAACTCTCCGCGATTTTTAATCCTAAAAAACAAGTTAACGCTACTATTGAGGTATACGATATTCCCGGACTTAAAATGTCCGATGATAATAAAGTTAAAATCACAACTACATTCTTAAATGCAGTAAAGAACAACGACGCCTTATTTTTTGTTATCAGGGCATTTGAAGATGAAGCTGTTATGCATCCGATGAGTTCGATTAATCCTCTTAGAGATATTGAGTTTCTCGAAACGGAATTCCTTTTTGCAGATTTGGCTTTTCTTGAAGGCCGTCTCGAGAAGATCAAGAAAGATATTCTCAAGTCGAAAGATGACCGGTTGAAGAGAGAATTACCTGTAATCGAAAAATGTTACGCTCACGCAGAGCAGGAACTGCCTCTCCGTACTTTAGGTTTGGACGAAAACGAAATTAAACTTCTCTCCGGCTATCAGCTTTTAACACTGAAGCCGTTAGCTATTGCTGTAAATTTTGATGAGAATTCAATATCAAATGTTGAAACCGTACTTAACGAATTGCAATCGAAAATTCAGAAATCACAAGCTGTAATTATTCCATTTTATGCAAAAATTGAATTAGAGCTTTCCAAGATGAGTGAGGAAGATCAAATTGTTTTTATGCAAGACTATGGAATTAAAGATTCTGCACTTAGCAAAATATTACGCACAAGCTACGAAATGCTCGGACTGCAATCATTTTTTACAGTTGGAGAAGATGAATGCCGCGCTTGGACAATTAAGAAGAATTACACTGCACAACAGGCAGCCGGTGTAATTCATACGGATTTCTTTAATAAGTTTATACGTGCCGAAGTCGTTTCTTACGAAGACTTTATGAAGTATGGTTCATTCCCTAAATGCAAAGACAATGGCGCATGGCGTCTTGAAGGGAAAGAATACATCGTTTTCGACGGTGATATTCTAAACATTAGACACAGTTAATCTACACTAAGGAGTTAACATGCCAGTTGAAGCAATAGAAGGCTTATATCCATCAATACTTTGGAAAAAGTTTTTTGAACTTAGCCAGGTTCCTCGTCCATCTAAATCCGAAGAGAAAGTTCGTTTGTTCCTTCGCAATTTTGCGGGACAGAACAATTTCGATTTCAAAGAAGATGAAACCGGAAACATAGTCATTCTTATTCCTCCAACTCCGGGTTGCGAAAACAAACCTACAGTTGTAATCCAAAATCATGTCGATATGGTTTGCGAAAAGAATAAGGGTACAGACCACGACTTTACAAAGGACCCGATTGATTTAATACGTGACGGCGATTGGATAACAGCAAATGGAACTACACTTGGCGCAGATAATGGCATCGGGGCTGCAGCCGCATTGGCAATTGCTACTGAACATGATTTTGACCATGGTCCGCTTGAATTATTGTTTACTGTAGATGAAGAAACTGGATTGACGGGTGCTAATAATTTGAAAAAAGGATTTATAACAGGAAAGACACTGCTGAATCTTGATACTGAAGAGGATGGCGCTTTTTATGTAGGTTGTTCCGGAGGCATGGATACCGCCGGAACCTTCAGGGTTGAGTATGAAGAAATTGTTAGCAGCTACCATCCTTATTTGATATTTATAAGCGGGCTCAAAGGCGGGCACAGCGGTATTAATATTTCTGAGGGAAGAGCAAACGCAATAAAGCTATTGGGTATTCTGCTTTCCCGTTTGCAGAAATTTGATTATCAGCTTGTTTACTTACAGGGCGGTTCCAAGAGAAATGCTATTGCGCGTGAAGCTGAGGCAATTCTTTTTATTGATGATGATAACGAAGCCAAAATAAGAGAATTGATAAATGAATTTTCGATTGAATGCTCTTTAGAGTACAAGTTTTCCGATCCGGAAATTAGAGTGCAATTTGAAAAGAAAACACATGCTTCTGTGACAATTATGAACGCATTCAAAGAAGACTTCAAGAAGAAAATCATAAACACAATTCTTGCTATGCCTCATGGTGTTGTATCTATGAGCCAAAGCATTCCAGGACTTGTAGAAACATCAACTAATTTGGCTACACTTAATTGTGCATCTTATGAATTAACGATTGGTACAAGCCAGCGCAGTTCTATTGAAAGTGCAAAAAGAAATCTTGGACGAAGTGTTCAGTCTGTTTTTGAATTAGCCGGTGCGAAAGTAACATTTAGTGACGGTTATCCCGGATGGCAGCCTGATGTTGATTCTAAAATTCTTAAACTTTCTAAAAGAGTGTTCAAAAGACTTTTTGGGAAAGAAGCGGAGATAAAAGCAGTTCATGCCGGTCTTGAATGCGGAATTCTAGGCGATAAATATCCTGGAATTGATATGATTTCATTCGGCCCTACAATTGAAGGGGCTCATTCACCGGATGAACGGGTTAATATTCAAGACGTTGATAAATTTTACAGATTACTAAAAGCGATTCTAACAGAGATAGCAGAGAAGTAAAACAAGAATCCCGATAGCTTCGGGATTCTTTATTTACAGACGATTTATCCATAAACAAAAAATAAATTACCATGAAAAAAGATCTAAAACTTTACGAAGTGCCAAAGATTGAATCTTTGCAAGATATGGTTTTACAATCCGCACGTAAGTACGGACCGAAAATTGCGTTGGAAGATTTAAATGATACGCCGATAAAGAAACTAACTTTTCGAGAATTGCTTGATCACATACTATTGTTTGGTTCTTCCTTAAAGCAGCTTGGACTTAAAGAGAGAGCACATGTTGCGTTGATTGGTGAAAACCGCGTTCAATGGTCGTTAAGTTACCTCACACTGATGTCTTTTAATTATGTAATTGTTCCGATCGACAAAAATTTAACTACAAATGAAATAATGAATATTATTCATGAGTCCGATTCGGAAGCGATAATATTTTCCGGAAGTTATGCCGGAATAATGGCCGATGGGAAAAACTCTTTGAAGAATCTAAAGCATTTTATCTGCATGGACCCGACACAAGAGGACAAAGAATTTAATATAATGCCCGAGATGATTCGAAAAGCAAGTCCTATTGATCCGAGCAAAATGCCGATAGTAAACCCAAATGATTTAGCGGAAATTATTTTCACTTCCGGCTCTCTTGGAAGAGCTAAGGGCGTTATGCTTTCTCAAAGAAATATTGCTTCCAATTTGATGGCTATGACAAGGATGATAAACATCAATGATAAGGATCGGTTTCTTTCGGTATTACCTCTTCATCATACATACGAATGCACATGCGGAATGTTATGCCCGCTCTACTGCGGAGGCAGCGTTCATTTTGCCCGCTCTTTAAAAACGGTTGTAGATGATCTGCAGAAAGTTCAGGCCACACTGCTTCTTGCCGTTCCACTTCTTTACGATAAAATGTTTAAGCGTATCATGAAGGGAATTCAAGAAGATAAAGTGAAATCCATTATTGTTCCTCCACTTGTAAAATTTACAAATCTATTTACTATGGTAGGTTTTAAGGAGTTTAAGAAAAGAGTATTTCACGAACTGCATGCCAAGTTCGGCGGTTCGGTTCGTATATTTATTGCCGGCGGTGCCGCACCGGATCCTATAGTTGCAAAAGGATTGCGTGAGTTTGGATTTAACTTTGTTCAAGGATACGGCTTAACGGAAACGTCTCCAATTGTTGCTTTGAATAGATTAGATGCTTTCAAAGACAACGCCGCCGGTTTAATACTGCCCGGACTTGAAGTGAAGATTAGCAATCCCGATGAATTTGGAATTGGTGAAATCTGGGTTAAAGGACCGAGCGTTATGCTGGGTTATTACAAGAATGAAAAGGCTACTCAGGATACATTCGATAATGATTGGTTTAAGACCGGCGATATTGGTTTCTTCGATGA
>JBHEKZ010000356.1:0-2724 GCA_041859025.1 Melioribacteraceae bacterium
CCACCGGCGCCTCCCGCTATTTTGCATCTGATAAATGATATTGAAAAAGATATTTTCGACATAATACCAATCGGAGGCGCAAGCTGGGTTCCGGAAACAGCAGTTAAGTATAATGGAGAATTCATTACTGATAATTATAAAATGGATGAAACCAAACTTCAGCTTGAAGCATTTACTCGGTTTATTAGAAAAGGAAAGGCGCCGGAACAATTACTTCGCGAGGGTTATAATGCTTCTGTCTGGTCACTGCTGGCGGAGAGGGCTGCAAAAACAAGAGAAAGAGTTACAATAGAAGAAAAATACCGGATATAATAAAATGGAAGATATAATAACCAAAAAAAATACTTTGAAAAGAGAAGCCACTATTTGGGTCATCTCTCTAGTAATAGCGTTTGGTTTGAATGCTTATGCAATTATTAGGTATAACGCACCCTGGAACGAACTGGTAACCCAGATTCCGGTTATAATTTTAATTTCAGTATTAATATATCTCTTAATATTTATAATGCGGGGAATAGTTACAACACTTAGGAGAATCTTATTGCTGTTAAAAAAATAATTATTTCTTTTTGTTTCGAACAATTTCAAAAACTCCTGGTAAGACCGAGATAATTATTATTGCAACCACAATAAATGAGAAGTTGTTCTTTACAAAATCTAAATTACCAAAGAAATAACCTGCATATACAAAAAGTCCGCACCATACTATTCCGCCAATGATATTGAATTGAAAAAACTTGGTGTAAGACATTGAACCCACACCAGCAACAAATGGCGCAAATGTTCTAATTATTGGAATGAAGCGAGCAATTATAATAGTTTTACCTCCATGCTTCTCATAGAACTGGTGTGTCCTTTCCAAATATTCTTTCTTTAAGAATCTAATATTCATATCGAAAACCTTTGGACCAAAGTAATGTCCAATCCAATAATTAACTGTATCTCCTAAAATAGCAGCGATGGATAAAATCAAGAAAAGAATGTGAACATCAAAAGAGCCCTTTGCGGCAAAAGCACCCGCTGCAAATAGTAAAGAATCTCCGGGAAGAAATGGAGTAAAAACCAAACCAGTTTCTGCAAAAATGACAGCAAAGAGTATCACATAAGTTAATGTTCCATATTGCTGTATTATTTCGGCTATATGCTTATCTAAATGAAGAAAAAGGTCGATCAAATAAGTGATGAATTCCATGTGTCCCTATATTTAGTTCTTTCGAAAATCGTCTCGAAAATTTATACACTTTTCTCCACTTGACGAAATTTTGTTGAAAGCGATTTTTGCAGACCTCAGCTCCGTAATCACGCAAATATTTCTCTTGACAATAAACTTGGTGTACCTTATGTTTCAAACGTTTCAAAAATATCAAACATATAAAAATGAAAAACGACGAGAAAATTAAGCACGAAATCATAAAAAACTTTGGGGTTGCTTATAAAGCGTTTGGGTTAAGTAAATTAATGGGTCACATAATTGCGTTGTTGATTTACTCGCAGGAACCTATATCGCTGGAAGAAGTTGCAGCATCGTTGCACAGAAGCAAAGGCCCGGTAAGCCAAATTATGAGACGTCTTCGTGATCGAGGATTGATACGGCGAGTTTGGCAGCCGACAAGCAGAAAAGATTTTTACGAAATCCAGCCTGAAGTTTTTGAAATAGCTTATAGAAATAATCTCGAACAAGTCAGAAGCAATACTCGCCTGGCACGACAGTTAAAACTGACAGTAGCAAAAGATAAAACCGGAAACCATGATGCGTTGAAGTTGCGATTAATTGAAATGGAACTATTCTATGAAATTATGGAAAAGCACCATGAAAACTTTTTGAAAGAGTGGTCAAAAGCTAGAAATAAAATTTATAAATAATTTTTTTTGAGATTAACGTTTTAAAATTTTGAAACGTTCAGAACGAGGAGGCTAGATGAAAAGATTAGAAAACAAAGTCGCTGTAATTACCGGAGGTGCGCAAGGTATTGGAAAAGCTACTGTAGCTAAATTCTTGGCTGAAGGTGCATCTGTTGTTGTTTGGGATGTAGATGAAGAAAAAGGAAACAGATTTGTAGCCGAGGCCGTCTCTCAAGGATACATAGCAAAATTCATGAAAGTAAATGTTGCTAAAATTGAAGAAGTGGAAAGCTCTGTTGCTCAAATAATCATAGAATTCGGAAAGATTGATATTCTAATTAATAATGCCGGAATTCTCAGAGATGCAACTTTAATGAAAATGACTGCAGAACAATGGCAGCAGGTGATCGATGTAAACCTTACTGGTGTTTTCAATTGCACAAAGGTTGTGGCTCCAAAAATGATTGAAAACCAATCGGGTAGAATTATTAATGCTACTTCGGTAGTTGGCCTCTACGGTAATTTTGGCCAGACAAATTACGTCGCCGCAAAATCGGGTGTTATTGGAATGACAAAAGTTTGGGCGAGAGAATTGGGAATAAAAGGAATCAATGTAAACGCTATTGCACCCGGATTGATAGCTACTGAAATGGTTGCGTCGATGCCTGAAAAGGTTATTAACATGATGAAAGAAAAGACTCCTCTTGGCAGATTAGGCACACCGGAAGATATTGCCAATGCATATTGTTTTTTGGCAAGTGATGAAGCTTCATACATAAATGGAACCGTTCTCAGTGTTGATGGCGGAGTTATTTCTTAACTAAATATTGAACAAAAAATGAGAAACGCTTACATAAAATCTACCGGCTCATATGTCCCAGA
>JBHEKZ010000411.1:0-4313 GCA_041859025.1 Melioribacteraceae bacterium
AGCGGATCGGATCCGGAGTAAGGGATCTGAAGCATATCCAGCATTGCCGGTATTTGTGCTTCTCTGCTTGTTCCATAAGCACATTCGGCAACATTGAAAACTATTTCCGGTTTAAGTGTACGAAATTTCTCAAACGCATTCTCATCAGCTTCAATCATAATCACATCATGATTCACTGCCAAGGCATCTCTAATTGCATTAACCGTATCAATGGAGTCCCATTCAGCGTAAGTATCATTAAAGTTTTTTAACGAAGATGAGTTAGAAGAGAGAGGTGTTCGTTCACCGGTAATGTTTTCTTCCGGCTTAACATTATATGTGAGAGCTACTTTTAATTTTTTATTTAGCAAAAGAGAACTAATAACACTTCCTTTCAATTTTTTCTGCACGAAATATAACACATATAAAAAAAATCGCAAGAAAATGTATTGACAAAATTATTTTTCGAAAATTTTTGGAATGAAGTTTGAAGTGAAGCTAATCATGCGATGTGAGATAATTCCACTTTGGAAGAAAATTTTTCTTTGAGATTTTTTTTCACAACTGCGTTATTATCTTGAATCAATTGCGGATCGCTCTCAATTATCTTGAACGCAGAATCTTTTGCTTGCTGAATTAATTGAATGTCTTCTACAATATTTATGTATTTAAACTCCGGTAGACCACTTTGCTCAGTCCCAAAAATATTTCCGGGTCCGCGAAGCTTAAAATCAATTTCGGAAAGTTCGAATCCATTGTTGGACTTAACCATTGCATTCAAGCGGACGATTGCTCTACTCCTATCCAATTGTGCTTGCGAAGCAAACTCAGTCTCAAAGTTAAATTGATTAGATCTAACAGCTAACTCATCATTGGTAATCAATATGCAATACGCTTGCTGATTATTTCTGCCAACTCGCCCGCGCAATTGATGAAGTTGAGAAAGTCCGAAACGGTGTGCATCATTTATAACAATAATATTCGCCATCGGGATATCAATGCCGACTTCAATTACAGTAGTTGATACGAGTACATCGTATTTACCTTCGGCAAATTCATTCATTATGTTTTCTTTTTCTTGCCATTTCATTTTGCCATGAATTAGCGCGAGGCGCAAGTCTTTTAACTGCTCGTTTTTTAATTCTTCAAAATGTTTGGTTGCTGCCTTCAATTCAAGTTTCTCCGATTCATCTACAAGAGGATAGACTATAAACGATTGATTGCCTTCCGCTGATTTCTTTCTGATAAAATCCATAATTGCCGGTAATTTCTTTTCACCTCTTAGAATTGTTTTGATTGGAATTCTGTCACTAGGCATCTCGTCTATAGTAGAAACATCCAAATCACCATACAAAGTCATAGATAAAGTTCTGGGAATCGGAGTTGCAGTCATTACAAGTACGTTTGGAGTAGTTCCTTTTTTCGAAAGGATAGAGCGTTGCAATACACCAAAGCGATGCTGTTCGTCAATTATTACTAATCCCAAACTTTTGAACTCTACTTTATCTTCAATCAGTGCATGGGTCCCGATTACTAAATTAACCTTGCCGGAAATAATATCACTCTGAGTTCTATCTCGTTCAAGTTTATTCTGGCTTCCAAGTACAAGTTTTACTTTAATTCCAAGCGGCTCAACCATTTTTGAAATTCTTTTGAAATGCTGATCTGCAAGTATTTCAGTTGGAGCCATAAGTGCGCATTGAGTACCGTTACTGATAGCTATTATCATGCTAATTAAAGCAACAATTGTTTTTCCGCTTCCAACGTCACCCTGTAATAATCGGTTCATAGGGATACTGCTTTCTAAATCCTTTCTGATTTCAGACAGTACTCTGAGCTGCGAAGCAGTAAGCTCGAAAGGAAGCGTCTTAAGAAATTGTTTTAGCGATGCTGACTTTACTTGAAAGGATTGTCCTTTAGTCCTAGTTGAGTAGAGACTTTTTCTTAGTGCAATCATGCATTCGAAGAAAAAGATCTCTTCGAATTTTATTCTATGTTTCGCCTTTACTAACCTTTCTTTATCAGGAGGTGAATGAAGTATCTTTACAGCTTCCTTTAATGGAATCAGCTGGTTGTATTCAGTAATATTAAACGGCAAACTCTCTTCAATATTCTCACAATATGTTTCTACAGCAGAAAAAATTATCCTTCGTAGACTAAAATCGCCGATGTTTGTTTCTTTCAATTGTTTTGGTAGTCGATAAAAAGGTATGATTCTGCCTGTATTCAAAAATTCTTTCGATTCGAGTTCTACGAATCGATCAAAATCCGGGTGGGCAAATTGAAGATGACCATATTTTGTAATAACAGGCTTTGCAGAAATTGCAAAGTAGTCCCCTTCATGAAATACATTTGTAAAATATTTTGCCCCATGAAACCAGACACATTCAAAGAAACCGGTAGAGTCTTTCATCCGTACTTTGAAAACTTGTTTGCGATTGTAGTAATGTGTTTCAGTCTCTACAACTTTGCCAACAATTGTTACTTCACCTTCATAGCCGTCAACTACGTATTGAACTACTTTTATCGAGGTCTGGATATTACTTCTGTCTAAATATTTGGTGGGAAAGTACATTAGCAAATCATGAATCGTATTAATTCCTATCTTAGAAAAAGATTCCGCTCTCTTTGGTCCGATGGATTTTAGAAATTGAACTGATTTAGATAATTCGCTTTGCATTAATGACTGGAAATGTTATTAACAAGAGGAAATATAAATAAAAATAAGAGGAGTTATGAACGCTCAAACCAAGGGGAAGGGAAAGTCCTTATTCCTTTTCGGCTTTCATGTCGCGTGTCATCAATTCGTAAGTAGCTTTTATTGGATCCCGCTCTTCAAATAGAATTGAATAGACTGCGCTTGCAATTGGAGTAGCAACTTTATGTTTGATAGACAATTCGTGGACTGATTTGCATGTTTGAACTCCCTCTGCTATCATCTGCATGGATTTTAAAACTTCCTTCAGCTTTTTCCCCGAGCCAATTTGTTCTCCGACATATCTGTTGCGGCTGTGCCGGCTCATACAAGTAACAATTAAATCTCCCATTCCGGATAGACCAGAAAAAGTTTCCGGGCGAGCTCCAAGTGAAATTCCGAGACGTGAAATTTCTGCAATACCGCGAGTCATTATCGCTGCTTTAGTATTGTCGCCAAAGCCTGCGCCATCAATAATACCTGCTCCTACAGCGATTACATTTTTTAACGCGCCTCCATATTCAACACCAAGAATATCAGTTGTTGAATAAACTCTGAAATAGGAGGTAATAAAAGCAGTCTGAATGTTCTTAGCAGTAGATTCATCTTTTGAAGAAGCAACAACAGCAGTAGGGATTTTCTTACAGACTTCTTCAGCATGAGATGGACCGGATAATACGCCGATTTGAGAAGGAGAAATTCCTTTTAATTCATCTTTAATGATTTGAGAAACGGTCATCAAAGTGCCGTTTTCTATTCCTTTAGACACACTAACAAAAGTTGTGTTCTTAAAGTTAGTGCCTTTTAGTTCATGCAAGACGCTTCTTATAAATTGAGTAGGCACAGCAATTACAATGAAGTGCTGGTTTTCACAACTTTCGGAAAGTGAATGGGTAATTATAATTTCTTTTGGAATTTCAATTCCAGGCAGATACAGCTTGTTCTCTCGCGTACGATCTAACATTTTAGCGTATTGACTCTTATATTCCCAAAGAGTTACATCGTGACCGTTGTAGTGAAGCAGAACTGCTAAAGTAGTTCCCCAGCCGCCAGCTCCAAGAACTGAAATTCTCATTTAAGCAGTTTTCTTTTTTGAGAATGAAACCTTTCTTTCGCTTCCTTGCAATAATCTTTCAATATTAGACCTGTGCGTATAAATAACAAACAATGCTAAAAGAATTGCAAAAGGAAGAACTGTATGATACCCGCGTATATCTACATTAAAAATATTTTCCCGAATGATCATAATCAGCGGAACAGAAACTGCTGCAGCTAGAGAGCCTAATGAAATATATCTTGAAAAGCCAACAACTAAAAAGAACACTCCAAGTGCTAATGCCATATCAACTGTAACAATCATTATTAAAACGCCAAGGCCGGTAGCAATGCCTTTCCCGCCTTTGAATCCGGCGAACAATGTCCATACATGACCAATGACTGCAGCAACGCCGCAAATAATCTGAACGAGTGTAAAATCATCGAATGGTGTAACATTATTAAATGGAAATCGGTCTAAATAGAAACGAGCAACTAGAATTACAGCAATGGCTCCTTTAAGTGCGTCTAGGAGGATTGTGAGGATTCCCCACTTCCATCCAAGTACACGAAATACATTGGAACCGCCGGCGTTGCCGCTGCC
>JBHEKZ010000111.1:0-7522 GCA_041859025.1 Melioribacteraceae bacterium
AGCTTTCAATCTAAAAGTTGGCGAAATTTCAAAGATTGTGAAAACTCAATTTGGCTACCATATAATTAAGCTTACCGGCGAGTCATTCCAGAAACCGTATGAAGAAGAAAAGACAAATTTGAGAGAAATGGTTCAGAGATACAGATACAAACCGGAATATGACAATCTGGTTGAACGTTTTAAGAAAGAATACAACTATACACTAGCTCAGGGTGTAGCTGAGAAAATAGTTGCAAATGCAGATACTACAAAAATTACTCAAGGTTATGCCGAAAGCAAAATTGCTAAAGTTGCAGGTAAGGATGTTTTATTTTCTTTTAATAATAAATCCTTCACAGTCGATAGTTTATTCAACTACATGATTAAAAACGGAACTTATCTTGGTAGAGGAATAGACCAAAAAACTATTGATGCAGCGATAGCAGCATACTCCAGTGATTTAGTTGTGAAAGAAAGAGCAATGAATTACGATAAAGTTGACCCGGAATTTTCTACGTTGATGCAAGAGTATAGAAACGGTATGTATTTATTCAAAATCCTTGAAGAAGAAGTCTGGCAAAAAATTAATGTTGATTCAGCAAAAACGAAAAATTACTGGGATGCTAACAAAGATAAATTCCGTTGGGGTAATAGAGTTGAGTTCAAAGAAATATTTGTAGAACAAGATTCTGTGCAAGCCAAAATTTCTTCAGCGCTCAGTACTGGAGAATCTTTCGATTCGCTTTATGCAAAGTATAACAAGCGTACCGGATATGAAAATAAGCCGGGTTATGTTGGATTGGTTGATATCGCGTCAAATGAGCTATCTAGACAAGCTAATTCATTACAAAAGCCGGGCGATATTTCTAAACCTTTCAAATTCGAGTCGGGCTGGTCATTTGTTAAACTTATACGTAAAGACGCTTCGCGTTTGAAAACATTTGAGGAAGCAAAACCGGAAGCTGCAAGCATGCTTCAAGAGGTTGAAAGCAAGAGACTTGAAGATGAATATTTGACCAAGCTAAAGAAACTTTATAACCCTACTTTGAACTATGAGGCGCTTAAAAACGCGTTTAAGAATTAGAAAAATTTTTGGTTTGCTGACTTTTGCACTGATCTTTGCCGCATGCGGCGAAGACCAGAAAAGTGAAAAGCTTGTTGTGAAAGTAAATGATGCTTCTCTTACAAAGTCTATGCTTGACTCTGCGCTCTCAGCAAAGGCAAACACAGCAAAGCTTAGAGATGAGTTTGTTAACGATTGGATTGAAACAGAGATACTTTATCAAGAAGCAGTAAAAGAAGGAATCCTTGATGATAAAGAATTTAATTCTATCTTAAGTCGGAGTAAAAAAGAGTTAGCCGGCGTTTTTTTAATTAATAAACTCTTATTGGAAAATGATCAGACGCCTACCGATGAAGAAGTTGAGAAATACTACAACGACTATAGAGAAGATTTTAAGCTACAAGACGATTTGTACAAGCTGAATGTTTTACATACTAATGATTACGAAAAAGCCGTACAAGCAAGAATTAGAATTATTGAAAACGGATGGGACAAAGGAAAAGATTTTTTTAGAACTGATTCCACTTTAAGCTATAGCTCCCGAAATAGCTTTAGAAGTGAAATTTCTTCTTCTCTGTTCTTAAGAGTTATAGATGCGCTGATGTTAAAAGAAGTTAGCGTTGTTCTTGAAATCGAAAGCGGTTCTTATTCCATTGTTCAACTCGTGGAGAAATATCCGGCTGGCTCAATTGCTCCTTTTGAAATTGAAAAGGAGAATGCAGAGAGAAGATTAACAGTTTTAAGGAAAAAGGAATTTGTAAAAGAACATATCAAGAAATTAGTCTCTGAACATAATTTGGAAATCGAGAGGTACACTGAATGAAAAAAATACTTATGCTGTTGTTTGTAGCTGTTTCGCTTCAAGCTCAAGTTTTAGATAAAGTGATTGCGGTTGTTGATAATGAAATCATCTTAAAATCGGAGTTGGAATTTCGTGTTAACATGGAAGCTGCACAAAGAAATATGAATCCGGCCGATTCTACTTTGCGTCGTGCTATTCTAAATTCTCTTATTGAAGAAAAACTAATGTATGCTCAAGCTGAAATGGATACAATAAAAGTAACCGACGAACAGGTTACTCAACAGCTTGAATACCAAATTAATTATTTCATTCAGCAGTACGGTTCAAGAGAAAAGCTTGAGCAAGTTTACGGAATGCCGATTGAAAAAATTAAACGTTCATTACACGACGATACTAAAAAAAACTTAATGGCTCAGATGCTTCAACAGAAAAAGTTTGGACAAATTGAATCATCGCGTAAAGAAGTTGAGGAATTTTTTAGTACGATTCAAGATTCACTCCCAATTGTTCAGCAGAAATTTCAGATATTTCACATTTTCCAAAATCCCAAAACCGGTGAAAGAATTAAACAGAAAGCCAAAGAGTTTGCTAAGTTGCTTCTTGATTCAATAAAAGCCGGAGCTGATTTTCCAACACTCGCAAAAAAGTATTCCGATGATACCGGCAGTCAGCAAGCTGGCGGCGATTTGGGTTTCCAAAAACGCGGATTGCTTGTACCGGAATTTGAAGCTGCCGCTTACGCGCTGGCACCAAATCAATTATCCGGAATTGTTGAATCTCCATTTGGATATCATATTATCCAGTTGATTGAAAGACGCGGCGACGCAATCCATGCTCGCCACATTCTAATCAAAGTTAAAGCCGATGATGAAGCTGATCTTAGATGCATAGAATTTCTAAATGAAATTAGAGACAGCATTGTTCGCAAAGTAAATACATTTGAATACTACGCAAAAAAATATAGTGATGATAAAGAGAATGCCCGCTTTGGTGGAGAGATTGGAACATTCGAACAGAGTCAGTTAGATAAAGCGCTTACGGATGTAATTTACAAACTCAAAGAGGGTGAAATAAGTTATCCGAAGAGAATTGAAATTGACCGAAATACATACGGCTATCATTTAGTTAAACTGGCTCAAAGAATTCCGGAACATAAAGCAAATTTGGATTTAGATTACCCGGAAATAAAAAGATTAGCAGATTATGTAAAAAAACAAAAACTCTATTCAAAGTGGATGAAGGAAATCAAAGAAAAGATTTTTTGGGAAATTCGCGCATAACTAAGTGACATCTTAGAAAATTTGTTAAGGAAATAAATTGATACAGAATAATTCTTCCGATGATGTAAAATCTGTTGAGCAGTTAGCTGCCTCAATCAAAAATATTAAAAGTGAAATTGCGAAAGTTATCATCGGACAAGACCAAGTTGTCAGTGACTTATTAGTAAGTTTAATTGCACGTGGTCACTGCTTGCTTGTTGGTGTTCCTGGACTGGCTAAAACTCTTCTCATCAAAACACTATCCGAAGTTCTTGATCTAAAGTTTAACAGAATACAATTTACGCCGGATTTAATGCCGAGCGACATTACCGGCACTGAAATTATTGATGAAGATCCGGTTACAAAAAAACGCGGTTTCCGTTTTATTCAAGGGCCAATATTTGCCAATATAATTTTAGCAGATGAAATAAACAGAACACCGCCGAAAACACAAGCCGCTCTTCTTGAAGCCATGCAAGAGCACAAAGTAACTGCTGCTGGTGTTACCCATTCTCTCAGTGAACCATTCTTTGTGCTTGCGACTCAGAACCCGATTGAACAAGAGGGTACTTATCCGTTGCCGGAAGCGCAGCTAGATCGTTTTATGTTTAATTTATGGCTGGATTATCCAAAGTTTTCGGAAGAAATACAAATTATTAAGACTACTACAAGCGACTATACTGCCAATCTAGAAAAAATTATTACTGCCGATGAAATAATTTCATTTCAGAAATTGATCAAACGTGTTCCTGTAGCTGATAATGTAATCGAATATGCTGTAAAAATTGTTGAATCAACAAGACCTATCAATAACAAGAATGAATTTGTAAAAGAAAGAGTTGCACGGGGAGCCGGACCTAGGGCTTCTCAGTATCTAATTTTAGCTGCAAAAACAAAAGCCGTAATGGAAGGAAGATTTACTCCTTCAATTGACGATGTAAAAGCATTTCTAATTCCAGTTCTACGTCACCGAATAATTCCAAACTTTACGGCTGAAGCGGAGGGAATTAGTTCAGTAGAAATCATTAATAAACTATTTTAACCAGACCGACTGAATGCAAAAAAAAGTACTCTCGATTTTACTGCTAATCGTTTTAGCAGCTTTTATTTCTTCGTGTAAAAAAAATGAACCGGTAGTAACTAAAGTTGAACCAAAGTCCAACCCTTTTAAGTTAGCTGCCATCGATGATTTAATTGAAGTGCGCGATACAATTCAAGCCGATGAAACAGTTAGTGATATTCTCGCTCCACATGGCGTCTCAACCCAAATGATTCATGAAATTGAACTAAAGGCTCTTAAGGTTTTTCCTCTAAGTAAGTTTAGAGCCGGAAAAGAATTATACATTTATGCAAAATGGGATTCGGTTGAAACAGTTAAATACATGGTTTACGTTGTTAATGAAATTGACCATGTTGTTTTTGATCTACGAGATTCCATTAAAGTTACTGAAGAGAAAAAACCGTTTACTGTTAAAGAAGTTGTGGCTCGAGGAGAGATAAAAGATAACTTAAGCCAGGATTTAATCTCTCTAGGGTTTGATGAAAACGTAGGCTACAATACTGCGGATGTATTTGAAAGCCAAATTGATTTTGCTGCACTACAGCCGAAAGATAAATTTGAGATTCTCTATGAGCAGATTTATGTTGAAGGAAAGCCTAGCATGATTGGAAAAATCCTTGCTGCTAAAATCAATCATAGAAAAAAAGATCACTTTGCATTTCTGTATGAAAAAGAAAAAGCCAATAGTTACTACAATGAAAATGGCGGTGGAATGCTGGGAATGTTCTTAACTGCACCAATAAAATTCAGATATAGAATTTCGTCAAAATATTCACAGAATAGATATCACCCGGTTCTGCACAGAAATAAAGCGCACCTAGGGACAGATTTTGCTGCTGCTTACGGCACACCAATACAATCTACCGCGCATGGCGTTGTTATTGAAGCCGGTTATAAAGGCGGAAATGGCAACTATGTTAAGATTAAACACAGCGCTAATTATACTACACAGTACCTTCACATGTCACGCATTGCAAAAGGTATGAGGCGGGGAGCCAAGGTTTCTCAAGGACAAGTAATTGGATATGTCGGCAGTACCGGCTTGGCTACCGGGCCACACGTATGCTATCGTTTCTGGAAAAACGGAAAGCAAGTAGATCCTTTTAGAGAAAAAAATCAAGCTACTCAAGCTTTAAGCAAAAAATATAAGTCCGATTTCATTGTAGTAAGAGATTCATTGCTTAAGAAGTTGAAAAACTGAGATATTTCTAAAAAAAATTGAAGTGCATGATTTTGCATAGTTGCGAATAATTATGCAATTAAAAAATTTCGTCTATCTCGTCAAAAAATAAAAATGCCTTCCAACTTGAACTTTTATTGCACAAAAAAGTATTGTTTCATACTTTTGCAACACTTTTATTAACAAGGAATAAAAAATGAACGCTGAATGCCCAGTATGTGGAGCTCAAATTCAGCTTGCAGCAGATGCAGTGCAAGGCGAATTAATTGAATGCTCTGATTGCGGAACTGAATTAGAAGTAGTTTCTGTTAATCCTCCTCAAGTTAAAGAAGCTCCTCAAGAAGAAGAAGACTGGGGCGAATAAAATTGGTCTGGGTTCTCGATTCAACATTACGCGAAGGCGAACAAACTCCCGGTGTTTATTTCGATAAACACATCAAGCTTGCTATTGCAAACTTGCTTGATGAAGTGGGCGTTGATATTATTGAGTCGGGGCATCCTATGGTTACTCCGGAAATTCATGCTGCCGTAAAAGCTATAGCACAGAAAGGCTACAAAAGAATTGTTGGAGCTCATTCCCGCTCCTTAAAATCTGATGTTGATCTGGCTCTTGAATGCGGTGTTGGTTTCATTGGAATATTTTATTGTGTCTCTGATGAAAGATTGGAAACAGTTTTTAAGAAAGATTTGGATACTGCATGTCAGTTAATTACTGATGTTATTAAGTATGCTAAAGAGCAGAAGCCTGATCTTCTAATTAGATACACACCGGAAGACACTGTACGTTCTCAGTTTGAAAATGTAGTAAAGGCTGCTGTTGCTGCAATCGAAGCCGGCGCTGATATCATCAGCGTTGCAGATACAACCGGATATATGGTGCCCGGTACTGATCGCAGTATGTATGATTATATCTCAAGATTAAAAGATGAATTTGGAAAACGAAACCTTTCTCCAAAAGTTGCTGTGCATTGCCACAACGATCGCGGTTTAGCATTAGCTAATGCGCTAGATGCGTACCGTGCCGGTGTTGATATTATTGATGCTGCAGCTCTTGGTTTGGGAGAAAGAGCGGGAATTGTTGATCTCGCGCAACTTCTGACTGTTCTTACAATCGATTACAATGAGAACAGATGGAATTTAAATAAGTTGGTAGAGCTTTATGAACTTGTAAGCCAACATTCGGGTATTCCTATTCCGGCTAACTTCCCAATAACGGGTAAGAACGCATTCACTCATTGCGCCGGAGTCCACACTCATGCTGCATCTGTTAATCCTATGCATTATGAAAGCTTAAACCCAGAATTACTTGGAAGACCAAGAACATTTTCTCTCGATCATATGTCGGGTATTGCATCGCTAAGGTATGCACTTGCACTTATTGAAGAGAGTTCTCTTGATTCTGATTTACAAAATGATGTCTTAAGAGAAGTCAAATCTGTCGGTCAACGCGGAAGAACCGTTGAACTTGCCGAACTCAAGCATATCGTCGATGCAGTAAAGCATCATCAGACTTACACTAAGTGAGCCACGCTCACTTAATACAGCTGTAAACTAAAATACTTAATAAACGGAGAACAACTACAATGAAGATTGGATTGCTTCATTCTTTAATTCGTAAAGACGAAAAATTCTTGATCGATGAGTTCAATGCAGTAAAAGGTGTGGAACTTGTAATGATCGACGACAGAGAAGTTTCTTTCAACCTTGGCAGAGACAAGTTTGATTTTGATGTTGTTGTTGAACGCAGCATCAATCACTCGCGTGCGTTGCACGGCCTAAAACTATTTGATACTGCCGGAATCAAAACTGTAAATACTTATAATGTTGCTACTATTTGCGGTGATAAACTTTTAACTTCTTGTGCACTTGCTGAACATAATGTTGCACAACCTGAAGTACGTGTTGCTTTCACAGAGGAATCGGCACTCAAGACTATTGAAGAAATGGGCTATCCGGTTGTATTAAAACCGGCAGTTGGTTCTTGGGGCAGATTACTGTCGAAAGTAAACGATCGTGATGCAGCAGAAGCTATCTTAGAGCACAAAGCTGTACTTGGTTCGTATCATCATTCGATATTTTATATTCAGAAGTATGTTGAGAAAACAAGAATTGAAAATGGCGAAAGATTACCTGGTAGAGATATTAGAAGCTTTGTGGTTGGCGATAAATGTATTGCGGC
>JBHEKZ010000261.1:0-3220 GCA_041859025.1 Melioribacteraceae bacterium
TTATCAAATATATTTTTTTCATCAGAAGTTCACATTAATTCCAATTACATGTTGATCGCCGGCAGAATATGGTTCAATTACAAAAGCGTAATCGAAACCAAGATTAATTGAACCGGCTTTGTAAAAATAAGATAATCCGAAAGAAGGACGAACCGGAATATCCATATTGTTTAGATTTACTTTATCCACACCGCCGCGCAAGAATAAATCCTGAAACAGATTGTACTCAGCACCGGCCCTTAAATAACTTGTCTTTGCATTGCTACTTTCATATTCAACAGAAGCGATAATCTTAGGGCCATCAAATTTATAAGAGAAGCCTAATTTTTTCATCAGCGGAAATTTGTCTTCGCTAAGCATTCCGCTTGCGCCATAAATTTTTCCGGTATCCCACTTGTATTTGGTATTAAGATCTGAGAAAGTCAGAGAAACTGTCATCGCATCGTTAATGGAATAGAGCGCACCGATATCAATACCGAATGCGTTTGTCGTTACTTCTTCATACAATTTGTAATAGTAAAACTTGAACGCGATTCCTACCGAGAGTTTATCGGAAAACTTATTGGCAACGGCTACAAAGAACTGATTCTCGGAAGTTGAAAGTGTTTCGGTTTTGTTGCCTTGACTGTCGCGTCCATCAATATTTGTAACTCCGGCGTTAATTACACCAACACTTATTCCGGCAATCGAACGGGGTTTGATTGTTCCATCCGGCATTTCTTTTTTGCCGAACTCAAACTTCCTTGTGAAGTTCAGATAATTCAGTTTTCGATCAAGCGAAAGAAATGTGTATGAAGTCTGAAATGAGTTTCCCTCTTGAAATACCGCCAATGCCGGATTGTAGTAGGAAACTAAATTGCCCTCTTTAAGAGAAGACATTGCGTTTCCCATTCCAATACCGCGCGCTCCAAAACCAAGACGGCTAAAAGCACCGGGCATGGAGCTTATTGCCGAATATTGTGACTGTGCGTTGAGTGAAAATGTTATAAGCGAGATTATAATTAATAATTTTTTCATGGCGCGCCTCACATCATTACCAAGATTTTACCGAACAGCGGGGTGCCGTCGCCAATATCCAAACGATAAAAATAGACTCCGTTTGGTACAATTTTGCCTACATCATCTTTGCCATCCCAATAATCAATTTGTTCCGGATTGACTCCGCGCGAAGTATTTTGTAAAACCGTTCGAACCAGATTCATTCCAAAATCGAAGATTCTCAAACTTACCGAAGATGCTTTTTCCAAATTATATTTTATTCTGAGCAAATCATTTTTTGGATTAAAAGGATTTGGAAAAGCAAAACTTTCGCTAGCAGTAACAGTCCCGCTGGAAGCAAAATAAACTTTCCATTTTTCGAACCAAGAACTTGTCGGTGTTTCAATTGCTTTAACTAATCCGTCATTTGTGCCAATCCAAATTTCGGTATTATTAGAATTGAGGACATTGCACTCAACACTTAAAAATAAAGTAGCGCGTACTTCAACTTTTGATTCACTATCAATAATCTTTGGCGCGGCAATCCAGGTCATACCATTATTGGAACTTCTGTAAAGCCCGGTTTCTGCGGCAGCAAAAACATCGGTTGAGCCATTCGTGTAATATCGAAAAGCAAAGTCGCGAACCTTTTCATCGGTTAGAAATGTTTCCCAAGTTTTACCGCCATTACCCGAGGAACTTACAGCCCAATACTCACTTTGCCCTTCAGCTTTCCATGTTCCGGCCCAAACGGTTCCATCAATTTCGTTCCGATCAAGAGCTAGCACAAAGTTTCCGCTAACCGGTTTTTGCTGATTAGTATGATTGAACTTCACCCAGCTTGGATATTGCGCACTTGCGTCTGTTGTTTTATTTATACCGTTAGCGGTACCAACATATAAAGTATCGTCACCCGCAGCTACAATTGAAAAAGCTCGATGATTAAGATTATTCTGATAACCAAGTTTTCCGGCTGAAGAAGAAAATTCAAAATTAAGAACATCTGTAGGCTTGATCGCATCAAGATTATCCGGCGGAAGGACTACACGCTGCCAAGTTTTTCCCATGTCGGTTGATTTTCTCAATCCGCCATAATATGAAACAATCCAAATTGTGTTTTTGGTGAATGCTATATCATAAATAAAATTACCTTCGCCAACCGGAATAGGAAGTGTTCTAAGTTTATTGTTTCCGTATGTCGTAATTGTATCGGCATTAGAATCCACCGGCTGAGCAATTTCTGTCCAGGTTGTTCCGTTATCCAGCGTGTATCGTAAGCCAGAACCTTTTGGAATTGGATTACCGCTTGCATCTTCAATGTAATGCCAAGTAGCAGCCCAAATTGCGCCCAAACCTTCACCCAGCGCAGAAACACTCTCAGTTCCAAAACTTTTTGTATTGTAATAGTTTGTCCAGCTGCTTCCATTATCTGTTGATTTGCTTAATCCGCGTGATGTTCCAAGCCAAATGTTATTTTTCCCTTGAATAAGAATACGATCTACTGTGTTGCTAGCCGGAGTATTATCACCACTCTTCCTTAATCTGCTTTCAATTCCATAATTAGATGGAATACTCTGGGCACTCAGATATGAGGCGAAGCCTAGCAGAACAAAAACAGCTAAGAGTAACTCTTTCTTAACCCTGCTCAAATTCTTAATCTCCTTCATTAGTTCCATCAATTCACCCCAAGAGTTTGTTTAATTACATTGCTAACGGCACCGCTTTTATCTTTGGCTTGAAATTCAAACTGCCAATTTCCGGTTTGAGCTGTTGGGCCAAAAGTATTTTTAAAAGAATAAATTCCGTCGCCGGCTTTAGCATCGCCAAGTACGGAATCTCCATTATCAACCATCAGTAAGTAATTTATGTTTGGTGTATTTGGATTTGGAATTAAGACAGTACCGTCTGGACGTGTTAATTTGAAACTAACTTGAGAAATATCTCCCAGTCCATTTTGATCATCAACCTTGACAGTAAAAGTAAATGGTGTTTCGCGTGTAATGTTATCAACCAAAACGAGGTTGGAAATAACTGGGGCAAAGTTAGTTTGATTATTGTTATAGACTAAAACTTGCTCACCAACTTTAGAAACGTTGTCGGGCGAAACCCGGATATTATCGCTAATAAAGAATTCGACAAGATATTTTCCGCTTGAGATTTTTTTGCTCATCGGCACTTTAGCTGTAAAAATCGTCGAAGTCTGGGTTGCAGTTCCTTTTGTTAAGAAAACTTGCTTCGTAAC